>JBDTIO010000250.1:0-3842 GCA_039936375.1 Caldimonas sp.
GGCTGTCTTTGTCTTACGATCCTTCATGGCGGTTTCCTCGTCGATGGTCTCAGGTTGGCAAGCTCGATTCTGTCGAACTCACCTGGAAACCGCCGCCTCAAGTTCCAACTACGCCTGGGACATCACCTGATTCTGGCAATGCGGTCTCGCCGTACGACTCGTACGCGGCGGCCGAGCTCTGACCTTTGCAACGTCGGTTCCGCCCCTTCCCCCCGGTTCAGGGGGTTGCGCGACCCGTCGACAGGGCCGTAACGTTCTTAGGCTTGGCAAGCTGCCTGGCCGTGGATTTACATAGATCCATAACACTGACGGGCGCCGGCTCACTCCGGCAGTCAAACCGTAGGGGAGTTCCTCATGGACAGAAATTCGATATTTGCCGCTGCCTTGGCTGCGGTGGCGATGGGTGCAACTACCCAAGCCCAAGCTGTCACTTACCTCAGCGACTCCAACCTGGCCGACTTCACCCTCGCTCAGTACGGGACGTTCACGAATCGTGCGTCGCTCTCCGGCGACCTCCCGGGCAGCACGCCAACGAACAGCACCATCGACGCCGGCAATCGCGTCTACGGCGCCGACCTCAGCCCGCCGATCCTGGTGTCGTTTTCGGCGCCCACGAGTGGCATCCGCGTGTTTTCGAACATCGACCACTTGGGCTCTGCTTTCGACGGCTACCAGTACACGATCCTGGGCAGCAACGACGGCATTTCCTATGCGCCGCTATTCAATGCGCTGACCGTTGTCGGCAGCGGCGAGCCGTTCACCCTCGGTGCCTACACGGGCACGGCGCCGACCACGGTCGACAACGTGCTGGTGGGCACTGGCGGCGGCCAGGGAACCACGGGGTACATCGCCGACTTCACGTTCGCTACGGCCTACAAGTTCTATGAGTTTGGTGCCAGCAACATCGCGACTCAGATGGGCAACCCGGACCAAGAGCTGAGCGCGGTCGGAAACCTCGCGCCGATTCCCGAGCCCGAAACCTACGCGATGATGCTCGCCGGGCTGGGCGCTGTTGGTTTCATCGCGCGTCGGCGCGCAAAGAAGACCTAGAGCATTCTTCGTAGTCACGTCGCCTGGCACATGGGTGATGCGCACTTTGGATGCCACTGCGACTTCGAACTCCGTCGGGGTCCGAATCCAGGGCAGGCCCGGGGTTGGATAACGGCGTGATTACTGGCCAGACGGTCTCTGCGGTACCGGAGCCAGCCACGTTCGGCCTCATGAGCCTCGGCCTCGCCGTCATCGGCTTCGCACGAAGAAAGCGAATAGTCATCTGATCTATGAATTCGCGCGCTCCGCGCGTCGACTCCAAGCCGTAAACCGTTGTTTTCTTACCTCTTGCGGCGCCGAGACATCATTCCCACCGCACCGAGCCCCGCCAACAAGAGCGCATAAGTCTCGGGCTCCGGAACGGGTGAAACAGTGGCGATTGAGCCCAGCACCTGGAACGACTGCGACGCCTGAAAGCCTTCGAACGGCCCGAAAGCCGTGTGAATGACCGCGGTCGACGGACCGGAGTTCGTATCCCAATAAACATTGTCATTGGGATTGCTCGCCACTGCGCTATACAAAGCCAGTGAATAGGTCCCCGCTGCCAGCGTCAGGCCGGGGGTGGAGAAAGTGTCGGAGTAGACGCCGTAGCCTTTTGCGTTGTTCAACAAAAATGTATCAGTCACGAGTGACGTACCCGACGCGATCAGGGGGCTGGCCGTGTAGGGTTTGGGCGTGCCGCTATAGATTGCCCACCCGACACTCACTGTCGTATCGGGGGCGGCAAAGTCCCAGGCAACGAACTCAACTCCGTTGACCGTGGAGCTTGCCCCGATCGCGAACGAGTCGGTAGCGTAATTGTTACCGACGATGGCGGCCGAAGAAGCTTGTCCGTTGTAGGGTCCGTTGTCGTAGAGCACGGCCCCTTGAGCGGTGCCGGTCGTGAACGCGACGCCGGCGAATACGCTGAGTGCAGCGACAAGGGGAAAGTGATTTCGCACGGCTACTCCTAAAAGATCAACCGAATGTCAGGGCTAGCCAGCGCCAGCGTCAATAGATTTTCGCGGACACCCCCCTACTTGCGGGGGGGCGCACAGCTCCCTTGGGCGCAGCTTTTGTTCGTGTCCGCGCGGCGAAATCGATGCGTTGGGACGACAGTCAGGCGACGCATCGGAGGCGACCCACGGCTTTGGAAAGCAGCTGTACCGACCGACCACAACCCAGTGCCGGCGGTCGAACGCGTGGCGTGGCCGCGAGAAAATATGTTAATAGATAGATGGGAGGACGATGCCCAGGGCAGGTCACTCTCCCATCTTGTTTTTCGTTGCCATAAGGCTTCATGCGAAGAAGGCCTTCGGCTGTACGAGCCTCGCCTGCAGATCTTCGTGTGCGTCTCAGCGTCGATCCACCGCCTTCTCGACCGGGCCTCGCGCACCAGTGGCGAAATAAGAGCCATATTGGGCCTGAGAGCGACGAAGTAGGGGCGAAGCCGATTATGCCAACTCCATGTACTGAGTCTTAACCAAATCGCCCGCTGCTTCTCGCATCTGCGCCGCTCGCTCGAGGCGATCGGTTTCGATGAACGCGCGGATCGGCTGTTTCGGTGGGCGACCTGGCTCCCCTGTCCCGCGGGACCGGTTTTCACCAGATGCGACGCCTAACGCATCGCGGTGAACGTGGAATTTTCCCGGCGCAACGCCCGCGATCGGCCTTAGCCCGTTTCCTCCTACAAGCCCAGTTCGCTGTGCGAGCCCAGCCGTACGAGTTGCAGCACCGCGTCGTCGGGCTTTCGGTAGATCAGCACCAGGTCGGACCGAACGTGGCAGTCGCGGTGGTCTTTCCACTCGCCCCCAAGAGGATGGTCGCGGTAGCGCTCGGCGAGCGGCTGATCGATCACGAGCTGACCCAGGACGGCCAGGAAGTCGCCGTCCAGCGTGTGCCGGTTGTGGGCCTTTAGCCTCGCGTTTGAAGTCGCGCTTGAACTGCCCGGTCGGCTCAATCCTTCGCATGCAGATCGGCCATCAGGGCTTCGACCGTCTCGAAGCTCTGCAGGCGTCCGGCACGCGCTTCTCTCATGGCTTGGATGGTCTGGGCGTTGGGCACGAGCGGCTCGAAAGGCAGAGCCTTTTCTCGGGCGATCCGCGTCAGCAACATCCGAAAAGCATCCGAGACTGTCAGGCCCATCGTCGCCAGAACGATCGAAGCCTCCTCCTTGACGCCCTCTTCCACTCGAGCTCGAACCACTGAATTGGCTGCCATGCGACCTCCTTTGGGCTACATTGTAGCTCAGGATGGCAGCTTCGCACTGGTTTTCAAGCGCGGCGGCGTCATTCGCGTCGACCAGGCCGCCGCTGACGAGCAGAGATCGAGCGCTGGAAGCCGCCAAAGTGCTTCGAAGCCTCCCTTCCCTTGTCCGAAGGCCTTCTGATGCGCCAAACCCCCATCCTGGGCGGTTGTCGAACCGAAAAGCTGGTAGCGAGCTTTGTTGTCTAGACTGAATGGGCGGGGGAGCCGAACCGCGTGAGCGGTTTGGGGGCAGGCCCCGTTGGGGGTCGCGTCCGATGCGCAGGCGAAGCCGCAGCATGGCAGTGGGAAGCGGCAGCTGGGGTCTCGCGGATCTTCACGCGCGGCGCGTCGAAGAACACCACCGGGTACATCGGCTCGAGCGGGCGGGCCTGCCAGGCGCCGACCTCGGCCATCACGGCGTCGGTGACGGAGCTGATGAACTCCGGCGACACCTCCACGCCGTACTGGTCGGCCAGGAAGCCTTGCACCTCGCGCATGGTCATGCCACGCGCGTACATGGCGATGATCTTGTCGTCGAAGCCGGTGAAGCGCCGCTCGTGTTTGGG
>JBDTIO010000251.1:0-5959 GCA_039936375.1 Caldimonas sp.
CGTTGCGATTGCGCGAGCCGCGAACAATCCCGTCGGCCATCGCGACCAATGGCCGGCCCTCGTCCATCGACCAGTCATAGGCCCCTTCGACCGCATGGGCCCAAGGGTCCCGAATCAGGCAGTTCGAACCCTGCGGCGGAGTCAGGCTTGCGCATTCCTGGGTCGACCCGAAGTGGGCCATCGAGTTGCCGTGACGATCCACCATCCCTGCCTGGGTTCCCGGAGGGTTGGTCGACTGGCCGAACGCGCTGACGTCCCACGGCTGATTGAAGAGGTCGTAGTTGAAGCCGGTTTCGCCGGGAAGAACGCCGAGATCTGGCGCGTTCCACTTCGTTATCCCTGTCCATGGATGATTGAAGATCGGCAACTCCGTCGGCGCCACGATGAAGATGCAGTTGCGGCCCTTCACGTTGTCCTTGTAGGCCTCGTTGATCGGGCTTGCCCCGACTCCGATAACGCGATAAGGCACCGGCTCCTTCTGGTCGCCGCAGCGAACCATGACATTGTTTCTTCCGCGTTCCGACCAGAGGCCGGCGCGACGGATGACGCCGGTCTTGAAGCGACCAAGGATATCGGAGCAAGGATCGAACTCCAGGCCGCCGAACTCGAACGCCCAGTTGCCTTGTTTGTCCGAGACGCTGCAGTAGTGGCCATAGCCGGCTGGCACAGGAATGATCGGCGGATTGGTGCCCTGCGCGTTGCTCACGGGGCTCCATGCGGCCGCTGCGAGCGCGAGGGCGAGGCTTGTGCGTGCGTGATGCATGGAGCGTTTCCTTTCGACGTTGCGGAATGTGCATTGAAAGACGTGATTTCTTGTCGAAAGGGATCACCTGACAATCAACGTTAGGGGCCGCTCAGCGGCAGGTGCTCGCGGTTTCCTATGCGCAAGGTGTCCGACCCGCAGATTGGCTAGACCGCCGCCGGCGCGGCCGGCGCGGCATCGCTGCGCATCCGGGCGAAGAGCGCATACCAGTCGATGTGTCGCGTCGCCACCATCATCGCGGCCAGCACGCCGAAGAGCAGCATCGAGCCGAGCACCAGGGCGTTCTGCTCGAGCTGGAGCAGCGCGTAGAGCACGCCGTAGAGCACGGCGACCGCCGCGCCGAAGGCCAGCCCGGCGCGGGCGCCGCCGAGCACGAAGCGGCCGTAGAACGCGAGCAGCACGGTGCAGGCCGTGCTCGCCGCGAGATAGGCGATGCCGAAGGCGACATGTTCGCTCAGGCTGACGAGCAGCAGGAAGAACACGGCGATGGCGCAGCCGACGAGCAGGTACTGAATCGGGTGGACGCGAACCCGCTTCATCACCTCGACCGCGGCGACGCCGACGAACGTCAGGGCGATGAAGAGCAGGCCGTACTTGGTGGCCCGGTCGCTCAGCGTGTACGGGCTCACCGGGTCGATGAAGGCGACGCCGAAGGTCTCGACGCAGCGGGTGCGCCCGCGGGCCGAGGGCGATTCGGGCGGCGTGTCGCCGAAGACGCAGGCCGGGGCACCGGTGGCGGCTTCCTGCGGCGCGGTCGTGGCGAGTGAAGTCAGGCTCCACTCGGCCGTGAAGCCGCTGTCGCTGACTGTGCGCGGCGCCGGCAGGAAGCGGCCGACGAACGACGGATGTGGCCAGTCGGACGCCAGCACGACATGGGTCGCGTCGCCGACGGCGGCGAAGGCCAGGTCGCCGGTGCCGACGACCTCGATCGCCATCTGCACGGCCAGCGGCTTCGTCGAGCCGGCATAGGAGTCGGCGACGTCGACGTGAAAGCCGCGCGGATGGGCAGCGTGCTCGGTACCGGGCAGCACCGGGGCCGGCGTGCCGTCGATCTTGATCGCGGCGCTGCGCACGCCGCGCGAATCACCGAGCGCGACGAAGATCGTCAGCGCGTCGCATTGCAGGCGCGAGCCGGCGTGCTCGGCGTGCGGCATGAGCGCAGCGCCGTTCTTCCACTGCGCTGCCAGCGAAGCCTTCAACACGTAGCCGTTGACCTTGAAGATGCCGCGGTATCGCGGCTCGATCGCGACCCTGGCGCCGATGTCGAGCAACGCCGGCGCCTCGGCGAGCTTGTGGTCGCGGCGCAAGATCACCGTCTTGCGATCCTTGGCGTCGCCCTGCGTCTCTTCCCAGCTCTCGACGCAATCGCGCTGCAGGATCGGGCCCAGGATCGTCTGGCTCGAGGCCAGGCTCGCGGCGACGCTGGCCTCGGCTTCGCGCAAGCGGCCGGCGCGCTCGTCGACGATGCCGCTCACGGCGCCGAGGGCGAGCATGAGGGCGACGAGCACGGCGCCGATGGCGACCGTCTTGCCGAGCAGAGGGAAGCGCGGGATACGGGAAGAGAGGGACATGGCGAGCTCCGGACGTGGCGATGCCAGGACGATCGCCGCCGTGATCGAAGGCGGTGCGAACTCGGCGCACTCGGCGCCACCGTTTCGTGAAGACACGGTGAAGCCGGCCCGGCGGCGACGCGAGCCCGTGCATCGACGCGGAGCGCTTTCGAACTGCCACAATCCCTGCCCCTAATGCGCGGCGGTGGGCCCTGGCGAAAGTGGTGGTGAGACGATGATCCAGAAGCAGGTCGCGAGCGTCGAAGCGGCCGTCGCCGACGTGCCCGACGGCGCCACCGTGATGATCGGCGGCTTCGGCACCGCCGGCCTGCCCAACGAACTCACCGATGCGCTGCTCGCGCAAGGCGCGCGCGAGCTCACCATCGTCAACAACAACGCCGGCAATGGCGACACCGGCCTGGCCGCGCTGCTCGCCGCCAGGCGGGTGAAGAAGATCATCTGCTCGTTCCCGCGCCAGGTCGACAGCCATCATTTCGATGCGCTCTATCGCGCCGGCGAGCTGGAGCTCGAGCTGGTGCCGCAAGGTAATCTGGCCGAGCGCATTCGCGCCGCCGGCGCCGGCATCGGCGGCTTCTTCACGCCCACCGGCTTCGGCACCGAGCTCGCCAAGGGCAAGGAAACGCGCGAGATCGACGACCGCATGTACGTGCTCGAGTCGCCGATCCACGCCGACTACGCCTTCATCAAGGCCGAGCGCGGCGACCGCTGGGGCAACCTGGTCTATCGCATGGCGGCGCGCAACTTCGGCCCGGTGATGGCGATGGCGGCGAAGATCACCATCGCCACCGTGCACGAGATCGTCGAGCTCGGCGCGCTCGACCCGGAAGCGGTCGTCACGCCGGGCATCTTCGTGCAGCGGCTGGTGAAGATCGCCCGCGTCGCGACGACCGGCGGCGGCTTCAGCACCACGCCGAAGGCGGCGGTCAAGGCATCGAGAGGTGCCGCATGAGCGTGAGGAAATGGAGCCGCGACGAGATGGCAGCGCGGGTCGCGAACGACATTGCCGATGGCGCCGTCGTGAATCTGGGCATCGGCTTGCCGACGCTCGTCGCCAACCACCTGCCGGTCGGCCGCGAGGTCGTGCTGCACAGCGAAAACGGCGTCATCGGCATGGGCCCGGCGCCGGCGGCCGGCCACGAAGACTTCGATCTCACCAACGCCGGCAAGCAGCCGGTGACGCTGCTGCCGGGCGGCTCGTTCTTCCACCATGCCGACAGCTTCGCGATGATGCGCGGCGGCCACCTCGACGTCTGCGTGCTCGGCGCCTTCCAGGTCTCGGCCACCGGCGACCTCGCCAACTGGCACACCGGCGCCGCCGATGCGATCCCGGCGGTGGGGGGTGCGATGGATCTCGCGATCGGCGCGAAGAAGACCCTCGTGATGATGGAGCACAGCACCAAGACCGGCGAGATGAAGATCGTCGAGCGCTGCAGCTACCCGCTCACCGGCGTGGCCTGCGTGGCCCGCATCTACACCGACCTCGCCGTGATCGACGTGACGCCGCACGGCCTGGTGGTGCTGGCGATGGCCGAGGGCCTCGACCACGCGGCGCTGCAGCGGCTGACCGGCGCAGCACTCGTGCGGGCGCGCTGAGCACGCAACCACCGCACAACCACCGCACAGCCATCGAGCGAAAAGCAAGAGACACGACAAGGACACACCATGGACCTTCGGCAAGCCTTCATCTGCGACGCGATCCGCACGCCCTTCGGCCGTTACGGCGGCGCGCTCTCGTCGATCCGCACCGACGACCTCGGCGCAATCCCGATCAAGGCGCTGATGCAGCGCAACCCCAAGGTCGACTGGAGCGCCGTCGCCGACGTGCTCTATGGCTGCGCCAACCAGGCCGGCGAAGACAACCGCAACGTGGCGCGCATGGCGTCGCTGCTCGCCGGCCTGCCGATCGACGTGCCCGGTGCCACCATCAACCGCCTGTGCGGCTCGGGCATGGACGCGGTCGGCACGGCGGCGCGTGCGATCAGGAGCGGCGAGGCCGAGCTGATGATCGCGGGCGGCGTCGAGAGCATGAGCCGCGCGCCCTTCGTGATGCCCAAGTCGGAGAGCGCGTTCTCGCGCAGCAACGCCGTCTACGACACGACCATCGGCTGGCGCTTCGTCAACAAGCTCATGAAGGAGACGTACGGCGTCGACTCCATGCCCGAAACGGCCGAAAACGTCGCCACCGATTTCAGGATCGAGCGCGCGGCGCAGGACCGGATGGCGCTCGCCTCGCAGCAGAAGGCCGTGAACGCGCAGAAGAGCGGCTTCCTCGATGCAGAGATCGTGCCGGTGACGACCCTTCAGAAGAAGGGCGAACCGATCGTCGTCGCGAAAGACGAGCACCCGCGCGACACCAGCCTCGAATCGCTGGCGAAGCTGAAAGGCGTGGTCCGGCCCGACGGCACGGTCACCGCCGGCAATGCCTCGGGCGTCAACGACGGTGCCTGCGCCCTGCTGCTGGCCGGCGAACGCGCGGCCGCGAAGCACGGCCTCACGCCGCGCGCCCGTGTGCTCGGCATGGCGACGGCCGGCGTGCCGCCGCGCATCATGGGCATGGGCCCGGCGCCGGCGACCCGCAAGGTGCTCGAGCTGACCGGCCTCGCGCTGGCGCAGATCGACGTAATCGAGCTCAACGAGGCGTTCGCGGCACAGGGCCTCGCGGTGCTGCGCGACCTCGGGCTTGCCGACGACGACGCACGCGTCAACATCAACGGCGGCGCGATCGCACTCGGCCACCCGCTCGGCGCCAGCGGCGCCCGGCTGGTGACGACCGCCATCAACCAGCTGCACCGAAGCAAGGGCCGCTACGCGCTCTGCACCATGTGCATCGGCGTCGGTCAGGGCATCGCGATCGTCGTCGAGCGGGTCTGAACGGCGAGGATTCTCCGACGCGAAGCTTGCGCGCTGTCCGACCCTGAGGGCCGGCGGGTGATGGCCCGAGCGGCACATCGCTTGCTGCAAGATGCAAACGTCGCACCACGAGCGAATCAGGAGATTCCATGTCACACAGCAGCATCCTCGGCGGCGAGCGCGCTCCGCAACAGGCCAAGGGCCGCAGTGCCGAGACGCTCGGCCCGAGCGACACCTCCGACAGCGGCAGCGACATCCAGGGAGCCACGCGGCTGAAGACCGACGCCGAAGAAGGCGAGATGGGCGGCGCCACGCCGATCGACACCGACAGCGACAGCGATTCGGGCGGTACCGGTGAGCGCGCCTCGGCGGTGCCCGGCGCCGGCCGTGACGGCGCCGACATCGGCCCCGACCGCATCGCCCGCGCTCAGGACGCGCTCGACTCCGCCGAGAACATCGGCAGCGACGACGATTCGATCGAGGGTCTCGCCGACGAGAGCGCCGACGACGACAGCGAAGACGACGACAGCTGAGAGACGAACCGCGAGCGCCCCAGCCGGCTCGCCTGCGATCTCGTCACGAACGGCCGGCGCGCGATCCGGCTAGACGTCGACCAGCCCGGCGCGCATCGCCTTGGCCACCGCATGCGCGCGCGACTGCGCGTCGAGCTTGGCGATGATCTGGGCAACGTGGAACTTCGCAGTGTGTGCGGAGATGCCGAGCGCGCCGCCGATCTCGCGGTTGCCGAGACCGTGGCTCATCTCGACAAGCACCT
>JBDTIO010000252.1:0-4707 GCA_039936375.1 Caldimonas sp.
TCGGCCCAGGCGTGCGCCGAGCTTTGCCGGACGATGTAGTAGCCGTCGGTGGGGGTCGGGTCGGTGCCTTGATAACCGGTGACGACGCGCGCCGGGATGCCGGCCGCACGCATGATGACGACGAAGGCGGCGGCGAAATGCTCGCAGAAGCCTTCCTTGCGATCGAGCCAGAACTCGTCGATGCTGTCGCGGCCGTAGTCGCCGGGAGCGAGGGTGTAGCTGAAGCCGGCCGCACGGATGTACTGCAAGAGCGACTGGGCGAAGACCGTTGCGCTCACATTGCGGTTCGGCGGGGCGGCCCGGAAGTTGCGCGTCCATGCGATCGTGCGCGGGTTGTAGCCGGGCGGCAGCTCAAGGCTTTCGCGCAACTCCGAGGTGCGGTCGGGCGGAATTCGCAGGGTGAAATGGGGATAGGCCACGGCCTTGAAGCGAACCCGCTCGAAGACCTGTCGGTCGGCCAGCCATTGCAGGTCGTCACGCGGCACGACGCGAAAGCCGTCGATCGGGCTCACCTCGGTCGTCGCTTCGAGCAGCGGAATCGAGGCCAGCCGAATCGGTTCGAGCGTCACCTCGTAGCGGATCGCCTCGCCATTGGTCTGCAGACGCGGCGGCACTGCGGGCGTGCCGGGCGGTGCGAACGGCAGGCCTTGCGAGCGCCATTCGACGCCGTCGAAACGCGTCAGCACCGGGCCGCGAAAGTAGCGCTCCGCGGGCGGTGGCGGCTCGCCCTCGAAGCGCAGCCGCATGGCGATCGAATCGTCGCGAGCGACCTCGGTGACCGAGCCCATCTTCATCGAGTTGGAAAGTCCCGTCGACGAGATGCCGTCCTGCGGCACGCCCCAGAGCGGCCCGATGCGCGGGAAGAGCACGAAGAGAAGCGCCATCACCGGCGCCCCGAGCAAGGCGGTGCGCGCCGCGAGCCAGCTCGCATGGCGCAGGCTCGGCTGGCCGACCGGCATGTGCGCGAGGACCACGGCGGTGAGCAGCCCCCAGACCGAGATCAGCATCGCCGCGGCGACTGGCAGCGATTGCGAATAGAGGAAGTGGGTGAGGATGATGAAAAAGCCGAGGAAGAAGACGACGAACGCATCGCGCCGGGCGCGCAGCTCGAGCGTCTTCAACGCCATCAACGCCACCGCCAGCGTCACGCCCGGCTCCTTGCCGAGGAGGGTGCGGTACGACCAGAACGTGAGCGCGATGGCGGCCGCCAGCACGGCGATGAGCAGCCAGCGACCAGGCAGGGCGCCGCCGACGAGCGCCAGGCGACCGCGCCAGAGCAACACCAGGGCCGTCATCTCGATCGCCCAGGCCGGCAGGTGCGAGACATGCGGCAGCACCGTCCAGGCGATAACCGCCAGCAGGAAAAGCGTGTCGCGCGCCTCGCGCGGCAGGTGCCGCCAGCCCGGCCAGTGCGGCAACCCGGCGCGCCGATGCAGCGTCGTCGTGGTCATCGCGGCGTCAGCTCCACAAGGCCAGGGTCTCGAGGCACTGCCGTTGCTGCGCCTCGCCGCTCGAAGGAGAGATCTCGACACCGGGCAGGCGCAGACCGAAGTCGGTGCCGGCGCGGGTGGCGGCGATCGCCCATGTCGCCAGCCGCGACAGCCGCTCTTCCGGCGCCAGGGCTGCGCACGCGGCCCAGTCGAGCCAAAGTTCGTGGCGCGCCGACACGCTGGTGTCACGGCTGACCAGCTCGGCGCCGGTCTCGAGCGATTGCGCCGCCTTCTTCCAGGCGATCAGCTTGAGGGGATCGCCGCGGCGATAGGCGCGTACGCCCTCGATTTCACCGCCTTCGCTGCGCCGCGAGGTGGTCGGGCCGCCAGGGACCGACCGCGCCGCGGGCAAGGCCGGTGCGCCGACTTCGAGCTTCGGGTAGACGAGCAGCTTCGCCGCGGGTCGCCAGACCGTCCAGGCGCGAAACAGGCCGAGCGGAAAGCGGGTTTCCGCACTCAAGGTGGGAACGTCGTGGCGGCCGCGCCGTGCCGGCACGAACGTGACGTGCGAGGTCGCCTGGCCGCCGGGAGGGACGTCGAGCCAGGTGAGCGTCGCCGCCGGCGCTTCGAGGACGCGCAGGCCGATGCCGAAACGGGCCGTGCCCGGGCTGGTCATGACGATGTCGAGCACGGCCGGATCGCCGGCGAAGGTCGGCGAGACCGGGCGCAAGTGCAGCGTCAGGCCGCGCAAGGTGGCGTGCGTGATGTGCATCGAGACCACGCCGCTGCCGGCAAGCAGGAACGTCAGGATGTAGCCGAGATTGAGCTGGTAGTTGATCGAGGCGAGGAGCAGCACGAGCAGAGTCAGGCCGAACATCCAGCCCGCACGCGTCGGCAGGATGTAGACGTTGCCCTGGGTCAGCGTTTGCGTGTCGGTGCGTGGCAGGCGCGACTGCCACCAGCGGCGAAACCGCGCCCGCGTGAACGCCGCAGGGTTCATCGCCGCAACGAACGACGGCACATTCCAGGCGCCGCGCGCTGCCGCGCCCAAAGGTGCCAGCCCCGCTTCGGAGCGACCGTGCGGAGGGCTCACGGCAGTGGCACGGCCTCGATCATCGCGCGCACTTGCTCGACGCGGCCGCGCCCGGCGCCGGCGACCGGGATCAGGCGATGCGCGATCGTCTGCGGCAGCACGTACTGCACGTCGTCGGGTGCGACGTAGTCGCGGCCGCCGAGGAGCGCACGCGCCCGCGCCGCCCGCAGCACCGCAATGCCGGCGCGTGGCGACAGGCCTTCGACGAACCAGGCGCCGGAGCGCGTCGCCTGGATGAGTGCCTGCAGGTAGTCGAGCAGCGCGTCCGATGCGTGCATGGACTGCGCGGTTCGCTGAGCCTCGATCAGCTCGGCCGGCGTCATCACCGGTCGCAGCTTGGTGATCGCTTCGCGGCGATCGCCGCCGGCCAGCAATTCGCGCTCGCTCTTCCGATCGGGGTAGCCGAGCGTGATGCACATCAAGAAGCGATCGAGCTGCGACTCGGGCAGCGGATAGGTGCCGATCTGATCGGTCGGGTTCTGCGTCGCGATGACGAAGAAGGGTGCCGGCAGGGCGCGTGTCTCGCCTTCGACGGTCACCTGGTGCTCTTCCATCGCCTCGAGCAGGGCGCTTTGCGTCTTCGGCCCGGCACGGTTGATCTCGTCAGCGAGGAGCACGTGCGCGAAGATCGGGCCGGCGTGAAAAACGAACGCTTCCTTGCTCCGCTCGTAGACGCTGACGCCGATCAGATCCGAAGGCATCAGGTCGGCGGTGAATTGAGTTCGCGAAAATCGAAGACCCAGCGACACCGAAATTGCATGCGCGAGCGTCGTCTTGCCGACCCCCGGAACGTCCTCGATCAGTAGGTGCCCCCCGGCGAGCACGCAGGCGACGCAGTCTTCGATCTGCGGCCGCTTGCCGACGATGATCGTGCTAATCTGGCCGACGAGATCGGCGAGCTGGGCGGCAAGAAGTCGACTCATGCGGCGACCTTACTAGAAAACTTCACATCGCAATGCCATGACGACGGCCTTCTACAGCCACCCCGATTGCCGCGGCCACGACATGGGCCCGGGACACCCCGAGTGCCCGGGCCGGCTCGACGCCATCGACGATTACCTGATCGCTTCCGGCCTCAATGCGGCGCTCGACCGGCGCGAGGCGCCGCTGGTCGCCGAGAGCGACGTCAACCTCGCACACGAGAGCCGCTTCGTCGGCGAATTGCGCGACGTGCTCGAACATGTGGAGTCGCAAGGCCGGCGCCGCGCCATCGACGCCGACACGATCGCCGGGCCCGGCACGCTGGCCGCCGTGCTGCGTGCAGCCGGTGCGGCGGTCGCGGCCACCGACGCGGTGCTCGATGGCAACGCCGACAACGCCTTCTGCTCGGTGCGCCCGCCTGGCCACCACGCCACGCGCGACCAGGCGATGGGGTTTTGTTTCCTCAACAGCGTCTGCATCGCCGCGCGCCATGCGCTCGACGTGCGCGGCCTCGAGCGCGTGGCGATCGTCGACTTCGATGTGCACCACGGCAACGGCACCGAAGACATCATCGCCGGCGACGAGCGCGTCTTGATGGTCAGCATCTTCCAGCACCCGCTCTATCCCGGCAGCGGCGCCGTGCCGATGGGCACCAACATGATCAATGTGCCGGTGCCGCCGTACACGCGCGGTCCGCAGATTCGCGACCTGATCGAGGCCAACTGGATGGAGCGGCTCGACGCGTTCGCGCCGCAGATGATCTTCGTCTCGGCCGGGTTCGATGCGCATCGCGACGACGAGCTCGGCCAGCTCGGCCTGGTCGAAGCCGACTACACCTGGATAACGGAGCGCGTCAAGGCCGTCGCCGACAAGCATGCGCAGGGCCGAATCGTCTCGTGTCTCGAAGGCGGCTACAACCTCGGCGCGCTCGCGCGCAGCGTTGCCGCGCATCTGCGCGTGCTGACGGCCGCGTGAGAGGTTCGGGACCGACGATGTCGCCGGCACTGCGAGGCAGGTGCCGATGGTGATCCACCGCTTCGACATCCGCGAGCTCGACCAGCTCCTCCTCGATCTCACCCAGCCGGGCGCAGCCGCAGAGCTCGCCATCCTGGCGCTCTGCCTGATCGCCGCCTGGGCCGTGGTTCGACTGTTGCGCGGCCGCTCCGCGCCGGCCGACTCGGTCTGGTTCGGCAACCGCATCGTCGATGGCGTGTTCTTTCCGGTGCTCGCGCTCGTCTTCGCCTACATCGCCCGCGTCGCTCT
>JBDTIO010000253.1:0-7652 GCA_039936375.1 Caldimonas sp.
CGCTGGCACGGCGGACAGGGCGGCGAGCGCGTCGAGGCCGTTGTTGTCGAACTCGTAGCTACCGAAGAACCCCGGTGCGCCGCCGGCAGCAGTGCCGAACTCACCGCTGAAATGCAGCTTCAGGCACGAGTCGTCGAGTTGCGCAAGATTGCCGTCCAGCTCGAGCACGATCTGCCCGGCAGCGTCGGTGAACTGGACCGGCAGCGTGCCGGTGGTCGGCGGCGGAACCGCCGGCGCCGCGGGGCAGCTCAGCACCGCGGCCACGGCGCCGCCGCACACGGGCGCTGCGCTCGCGCCGAAGGCGGCGAAGGCGGCGTCGCCGGTGCCGGTGCCGCCCACCCCGGGGCCGCAGCCGGCGAGCACCAGCACCGCAAGCATCCACGCGCCGGCCACGTAGGGCCGCCGAAGGTTCGAATTCATCGCTCAGCTCCTTCGGTGCTGTAGAAGTAGACGCCGAAACGCACGCGCTGGCCGGTGCCCGGCGCCTTCGCGTCGGCGCCGTCGGCATCGCTGCAGGCCTGCGCCTCGGCCAGCACCGGCGGCAGCGCCCGAGTCCAGGCCTTCCTGGCCGCGCTCTGCAGCCGCTGCACCGACGCCGGGGTGATGCGGTCGAGATACATCGCCTGCTCGAGAAAGTTGGCCTGGCCCTGCAGGTTTGCCGAAGCGGCACGGGCGTGATCGGCGAGGTTGGCCGCGAACAGCTCGGACATCTCGGCAAAGCCCTCGCGCGGCGCGAATCCGCTCGACAAGAGGCTGATGCCGTCGTCGGCTTCGCTCACCGCGCCGAGACGCAGCAGCTCGTCGAGCATGGCGCGACCGCGCACATCGCTGCTCACGCTGGCGACCATGGTGTCGAACTCGGCGCGCTGCAGCGTCCGCGGGCGGCGCCGACGGTCCTGATACGCGGCGTCGCCGAGCCAACGCGCGACCACCTCGCCGACCAGCGACAGCGGCGCACCGTTCCCGCGCGTTGCGCGGCCCCGTCGCTGCGGCGTGCGCGTCAGAGTGCGCACGTCGCGCCGGTGCACGCCGGAAAGCAGCGACATCGCGCTGTCGGTCTGCGCCATGCCGCGCGCGCCCAGCTCGTCGGCCGCGGCGTCGAGGAACACGCGCTTGAGCGACGCGGCGAAGGCCGGATACGTGACGCCATGACGCACCAAGAGCCGGACCAGCGGCCGCAGCACGCGCAGGACGCTGGCTTCGACGATCGAGTGACGGCTGGTCACAGATGGGTTTGGACAGGGGCTTGACGCGGATGGATTCTGTGGGATATTGTCCCACAAGCATATCGGGCGAGCAAGGAGACAGAATGTCGATCGAGCACAAAACCGACAGAAGGCAGCGCGGCGCAACGTTGTCGCTGCTCGCGCTGGTGGCCCTCGTGGCGACGTCGTGCGGCGGCGGCTCGTCGCCCGGTACGGCGCCGTCGGCGACGAAGGACACCGCGCTGGCCGCCTCGCAGCCGGGCGAGCTGCTGACTTACATGAAGTCGCTGCTACTGGCGCGCGATGCGCAGCGCCAGGCCAGCCCCGGCACCTCGCTCGACGGCCCGCCGGTGCCAGGCACGTCGCTGGCGCTCAGCCCTGCCGGAGCGGCGGTGCCGTATTCGAACACCACGGTCCAGGAGACCGGTGTCGACGAGGAAGACCTACTCAAGACCGACGGCACGTCGGTCTACGCGCTAGACACCGCCTCGCTCACCCTTGGCGGCCGGATGCAGCAGCAGCTGCGCGTCTATCGCCGCGACGCCGCCGGCGGAATCGATCCCGCGCAGGTGCTGCCGCTGCCCGTCGAGCCCAGCGGCTATCCGCAGCCGCGTGGCCTGCTTCTCGCAGCACCGGCGCAGCGCGCGGTGGCGCTGAGCCAATCGTTCCTGCCGATCACCGATCCGCTGCCTTGCGAACTCGAAGTCCCCTGCCCGCTGGCCGGGGCGATGATCTATCCGATCTTCGCGCTGCAGTCGAATGTGCAGCTGCAGTTCCTCGACCTCGATGCCACGGGCAACGCCACGCTCGGCAAGCACGTCGTGATCGACGGCCAGCTCGTCGCCAGCCGGCTGATTGGCAACGTCATGTACCTCGTGACCACGTACTCGCCGCGCGTGCCGTACGAGCAGCTTGCCGCCGGCGCGACGGCACAGCAGAAGTCCGCGGTGCTCGACCAGATGACGTCGGCCGATTTCCTGCCGACGTGGCGCGCCAATACTTCAGCCGCCGAAGCGCTGGTCGCCGACACCGACTGCTACGTCCACCCGAGCAACGCCTCGTTCGCGCTCCAGGTCACGACGATCACCGCGATCGATCTCGGCTCGCCGACGCTGGCGCGCGCCAGCCGCTGCTTCGTCGGCGGCACCGAGGCGATCTACATGGCGCCGACGAGCCTGTACCTGGCGACCACGCGCTTCCCCTTCGTCATCCTTTCCAGCGGGCTCCTGCAGTACGCCCCGCAGTTCGCAACCGACATCCACAAGTTCGCGGTCGCGGGGATGTCGATCGACTACCGCGCCTCGGGCGAAGTCCCCGGCAACCTCGGCTGGGACACCGAGCGCAAGTCCTATCGGATGGGCGAATACAACGGCGACCTGCGCGTGCTCAGCTTCACCGGCCAGACCGGCTGGGTGCTGCCCGAAGACGCGACCTCGGCCATCGCGCCACCGCCATCGCCGGCGACGCTGACGGTGCTGCGCGAATCGGCGAGCGGCGCGTCGCTCGACGCAATCGCGACCTTGCCCAACAGCCAGCATCCGGAGCCGCTCGGCCAGGCCGGCGAGCAGGTCTACGCAGTGCGCTTCACCGGCGCGCGCGGCTATCTCGTGACCTTTCGCAGCGTCGACCCCCTTTACGTGCTCGACCTGAGCGACCCGAGCGACCCGCGCGTCGCCGGCTCGCTGCAGGTGACGGGCTTCTCGGACTACCTGTTCCCGCTGACCGACGCGCTGCTCTTCGGCGTCGGCCACGGCGTCGACGCGACCAACCATCTCGGCGGCGTCAAGCTGGGCCTGTTCGACGTCAGCGACCCGGCACAGCCGAAGGTGCTCGACACACGCACCGTCGGCGCTTCCAGCAGCCAGAGCGGGCTCGATGCGTCGAGCCACGGCATCAACTGGCTGCAGGTCGGCAACGTGGCGCGGGTCGGCCTGCCGATGCTCGTCACCGCCGCGCCCTTCGACCCGAGCCCGCAGCACGGCCTGCAACGCATCGAGGTCGACACGCAGGCACAAACCCTCGCGCTGAAGGCCATGCTGCCGGCGCCGAGCGACCCGCTGACCTACCCGAGCCTGTGGGGAGACCGGAGCCTGCAGATCGGCTCCAAGCTCGTTTATCTGACGGAGGGGCAGGTCGTGGTGGCCGACTGGTAGCGCGTCCTTCGATCGGTCAACCTTGCCGGAACAGTCGTCCCCCGTGGCGCGACGCGCTCTCCAGCCCCGCCACCCGCATCACGTCCCAGAATCCGGCCGGCGAGCTCGACACGACCGGCACGCCGAGCTTCGCTTCGACAGCGGCGATCGCGTCGAGCGTCAACAGGCCGCCGCACGAGATCAGGATGCCGTCGGCGCTCGGGTCGGCGGCATGGACCGACTCGCACAAGTCCACCAGCGTCGCGGTCGGCACCTCGCCGACCTCCTGCACGCCGGTGATCGCGAGGCCGCGGATGGCCGTTACCGCCAGATCGCTCGCCGTCAGGTAGCGGCCCAGGCGCTCGTTGACCTCGTCGATGTAGGCCGTGGCCACCGCCACCCGTGCGACGTGCAAAGCGCGCAGGGCACGCACGATGGCGTGGCTCATGGTCGTGCACGGCACGCCCGCGCGGCGCGTCATCTCGGCTTCGAGCTCGGCGTTGAAAGCGGCGCCGCGAAAGAAGCTGAGCGAGGTGCCCATCAGCGAGACGGCGCACGCCCCGTCGCGCGCCAGCGCCTCGGCGAGGCCGACCACGCGGTCGATCACGCCTTCGTAGCCGCGCGTCGAGATCTCGCCGAGCGCCAGGCCCCGGGCGATGAATCGGACGCGGTCGGTGCCGTAGAGCGCGGCACCGTCAGCCGGCACTTCGCCGTGTGCCGGGGGCACGATCAAGCCGACGACCGGAAGCTCGCCGGCCGCCCGGGCGGAATGCATGGCGCCGGTCATGGCAAGGTTTCCTTTGCCGCCGGGCGCCACAGCCCGGCGTGCTTCAACATGCCGAGCGTGCGCGCGAGCACGTCGGCACGATAGGCGGCGACATCACGACTGTCGTAGTCGTAGAAGCCGCTGCCGGTCTTCAGTCCCAGGCGGCCCTCGGCGACCATGCGGTCGACGATGGCCGGCGCCGCGTAGCGCACGGGGTCGATCGACGCCGACATCTCGCGGCTGGCGTGATGCAGGATGTCGGCGCCGCCGAAGTCGATGAACTCGACGACGCCGAGCGCCGCGAAGCGCAGGCCGAGGCCGTAGCGCGTCGCCTTGTCGATTTCCTCGGCCGTCGCCGCCCCCTCCTCGATCATCCGCGCCGCTTCGTTCATCACCAGCGCTTGCAGGCGCGGCACGATGTAGCCCGGCGTCGCGCCGCAGACGACCGGCAGCTTGCCGATCGATTCCAGCAGCGCCTTGGCGCGCGCCAGCACGGCGGGCGACGTGCCGGCATGCGTGCTCAGCTCGACCACCGGAATCAGGTAAGCCGGGTTGAGCCAGTGCACGTTGAGGAAGCGCTCGGAGCGCGGCACGCAGTCGGCGAGCTGCGTGACGAGGATGCTGCTCGTCGTCGACGTGAGGATGGCATCGGCGCGGCAATGGCGCGCGATCTCGGCGAAAGCTTCGCGCTTGGCGTCGATGCGTTCAGGGACGCCTTCGAACACGAGCTCGGCGGCGGCGAGGGCGGCAGGCGCGTCGGCGGCCGGCACCATCTCGACGCGCTCCGCGAGCCGGTCGACCTGGTCGCCGCGCAAGGCGCCGAGCTGGGCGAGGCCGTCGAGACTGGCGCGGATCTCGGCGCGCGCTTCGTCGCACAGCGCCTGCCAGGCGGCATCGCCGCGCGGGCGCAGATCGATCAGCGAGATGCGGTGGCCGGCCCAGGCGAACGCGATCGCGATGCCACGCCCCATTCGGCCAGCGCCAACGGCGGCGAAGCGCGGCCATCCCTCAGCGGCCATCTTCAGGATCCGTCATGCAGGCACTGCCGCAACTCGGCGCGGCCGAGCCCGGCCAGGCCGAGCGTTTCCAGCGTGCGCGGGCCGTGGCGCAGATCGCGGCCGAGAAAGCCGCCGACGATCGCCAGCAGGCCGTGCGCGATGGGCGCGTCGACATTCGCGTAGCGCGCTACCGAGGCGAGAAAGGCGAGGCCGAGCTCGGTGTCTTCCGTGACGTAGCGGTGCGTGAGCAGGTCGATGTGCTCGCGCCAGTCGCCCGACTTCACGAGCTGCTTGTGGGCATCACCGTACATCCAGCGATCGTTGTCGTAGTGGTCGGCGAGCGGATAGTGCGGCGCGCCGTAGCCGAGCGCCTCGCGCACGGCGATGCGCTCGCGATCGAGCGCGTCGGTGACCGCGCGCACCGCCGGCTGCGTGCCTTCGGCGTGGATGTCCCAGCGCTCGAAGTGCTGCAGCGGCGCTGCGTTCATCACCATCAGCGGTGGGTGGATGACCGGGCCGGCGTTCATCAGCGCGCCCGAGAGCGCGTCGCCGCAGGCCTGCACGCTCGGGTAGGCGCGGCGGATCACGGCGATCGCGCGCTCGGCGCCTTCGGCCGGGTAGACGCCGGTCGGCAGACGGACGGCGCGCACGGTGACGTTGACCTCGCGCTCGCCATGCTTCCTCGCGAGATAGGGCAGCGTCCCGGTCTCGGCCCAGGCGACGCGCGCCGTGCTGCCGGCGCGCCGCGCGATCTGCGCCATGACGTAGCTGCCGAAGGTGCCCGGCGGCAGGAAGACGACCTGGCCGTCGACGAGGTGCGGCACCAGCGCGCGGGCGATGTCGTCCTGCGCGATTGCCGGCGAGGGGATCACGATCAGCTCGGCGTCGCGCACCGCGTCGCCGAGCTCCGCGCTCGCACCGGCGATCGGCACGGCGCGAACGCCGGCGGCATCTTTCAGGATGATGCTTCGTTCCTGAAGCAGCGGCGCCAGTGCTGCGGCGTCGCGGCGCCAGAGGCGGACCTCATGGCCGGCTTCCGACAGGTCGGCCGCGGCCGCATAGCAGCCGTGACCGCCGCCAAGCACGGCGATCTTCATCGCCGCCTCGGCGACCCGCTCTTCAGGCCGGCCTTCATTCGATCTTCATGCCGGTGGCCTTGATGATGCGTGCGTAGCGAGCCCGCTGCGCGTCGATGCGATCGGCAGCCGGCTTGCCGGTCTGGGCCTCGACGAACAGGTCGAGCCGGGCCAGCTGCGCCTTCACGTCGGGCTGCATGAGGGCATCGCTCATCGCCTTCTGCAGCACGACCATCACCGGCTCGGGCGTCGCTGCCGGCACCATCGCCACGTACAGCACCTCGACCTCGAGCTCCTTCATGCCGGCCTCGGCAACGGTCGGCAGATCGGGTGCGACCAGCGAGCGCTTGCGGCTCGTCACGGCGAGGGCCGTGATCTTGCCGGCCTGCAGATGCGGCAGCAGGCCCGGCGTGGCGAGGATGCCGGCCTGCACCTCGCCCGAGAGCAAGGCCATGACCGCCGGTGAATTGCCCTTGTAGGGCACGTGCAGCACCTTGATGCCGGCAGCGTCGCCGAGGATCGCCGCGGCCAGGTGGCCCGGGCTGCCGTTGCTGCCCGAGCTGAAGCTCAGCGTCTGCGTCTTGCCCTTGGCGACGAGGCCGGCCAGCGTTTTCACCCCGAGCGACGGATTGACGGCAACCATCAGTCCCGAGGACGCCATGATCATCAACGGCTTCAGGTCTTCGACCTTGAACGGCAGCGCGCGGTAGATGCTCGGATTGACGGTGAACGTGGTATCGATGCCGGTCAGGATGGTGTATCCGTCGGCCGGCGCCTTGGCCACCTGGTCGGCGGCGAGATCGCCGCCGGCGCCGGGCTTGTTCTCGACGATGACCGGCTGCTTCAACGAAGCCTGCAGCTTCTCGGCAACGAGGCGGGAAATGATGTCGGACGGGCCGCCGGGCGGAAAGGCGTTGACGATCTTCAGCGACGCCGCCGGGAATGCGGGCTGCGCTTCGGCCGGAGCCGCCAACAGCGGCGCCAGACAAAGGCTGCTCGCCAGAAGATGAAGAAGCGTCATCGAAGTGCGCCGCATCGCGTTCTCCGCTTGGTGATTCGGTATCGAGAGACATCGTAGCGCTTGCCCTCGACCTCTCTTCCTGCGCGCATTCCCGCGCGCCGCACCGGCCGCCGCTAGCCAACCCGCTCGACGTCGTAGCCCTGCTCGCGCATGGCCGCGAGAATCTTCTCGATGTGCGCGGCGCCGCGCGTCTGCACCACGACCTCGATCTGCACCCGCTCGACCGAAAGCGAGGTGAAGGCGCGCTGATGCTGCACTTCGTCGATGTTGGCGCCGAGCCGCGCCAGCAATGCGGCGACGTCGGCGAGCGCGCCGGGCACGTCGCGCACGTCGACGCGCAGGCGCGCCAGCCGGCCCGACTTGACCATGCCGCGCTCGATGATCTCGGCCAGCACGAGCGGCTCGATGTTGCCGCCGCACAGCACGAGGCCGACCTTGCGGCCGGCGAAGCGCG
>JBDTIO010000254.1:0-2840 GCA_039936375.1 Caldimonas sp.
CCGGCGACCACGCCGATTGCATAGGGGTTGCCTCGCGATTCCACGCGGATCAAGGCTTGCGCCGTGTCAGGCGCGATCAGCGGCGCGCAAGCCAGCAGAAGTGCTTCGAGCGCCATGGCTTCAGCCGCCGTCGCCGCGCGTGTCCGGCTGGGCCGGTGCGGGCAGGGGCACGTAGGCCGCAGCATCCCGGTCGTAGGTCGGGTCCATGCTCGTCCCGAGCGCAGTGCGGGCTTGGTCGTAGTAGCGCGTCGAGGTCGGCCCCCCGCTCGACGACCAAAACAGGTCAGACCAAGGCGCGCCATCGACGCGCACCGAGACCATGCCGTCGTACTGGCAGCCGCTCCAGCTTCCCGTGTCGGGGTCGTACGTTGAGTAAAAGGGCGGGCAGTTGGCTTGGTTGGCCCATTGCAGATTGGCCGAGCTCGTGCCGCCCATTGCGCACGTGGGCCAGCCGCGGCCTCGCGCCACGTCCCTCAGCGCTTGCTCGACGTCAGGGCGGCACTGCGAAAGGTTCGACCAATTGCCCGCCAGGCACAGCAGCACTTTGCAGCCATCGACTGCATGGGCGGAAGTCGCGGTAAGGAGAGTGGCGACCGCCAGCATGGCGGCGATGGTTGCGGGTTTGTTCATTGAAGGTTCCCTGTCGGCCCCGCGATGCGAGCCGGGTATCGTTAGGCTTTGCGACGTCGGATCGCTATCCGGCGCCACGGAATTACTTTACGGACGGACCGTGAGAATTCGCACGCTGATTTCTTGCGAAAATTCAGCGGAATGACATCCATCGCCTCTAATGACTAACCCTGCATCCGCCCAGATAGAGCTCCCGTTGCTGCCGAACCCGCTCGAACTCGAGGTCCTTGAATTCGGCGCGTACGCCCTGGTGATCGATGCCCGTTCGCCACACGAGTTCGAGGAGGATCATCTTCCAGGCGCCGTGAATCTTCCGGTGGTCGACGACGCCGAGTTCGCCGAAGTTGGAATCACGCACAAGGACGACACTCACTCGGCCTATCTCATCGGCGTTGAATATTCGCTTCTTAACATCGCAAAAAATATCAAACCGTTGATCGCGAAGTACGCCAAGGACGAACGAATGCTCGTCTACTGCTTTCGGGGCGGCAAGCGCAGCAAGCTGTGGGCCGACAACCTTCGCACCATCGGCTTCGAGGTGGACGTGTTGCGGGGCGGCTGGAAGAATTACCGGCGATGGGTGCGGGCGAGTCTGGAGACGCTACCTCGACACTTTGAGTTTCGGGTCCTCACCGGCTCGACGGGTAGCGGCAAGACCCGGATGCTGCATGCGCTGGATCGCGCAGGGCAGCAGGTACTCGATTTGGAGGCCATCGCTTCGCATCGTGGCTCGCTCATCGGCGGCATTCCCGGTCAGCGCCAGCCGTCGCAGAAGTATTTCGACACGCTGCTGCTCGACGCGCTGCGTAAGTTCGACCCGAGCCGACCGGTGTGGCTGGAGGCCGAGTCCAAGAAGATCGGCAATCTGCAACTGCCGGCTTCGCTGCACCAAGCGATGCACCGAACGGTTCCGGTCCACCTTTCGGCTTCGATGGACGAACGTGTACGGCTCTGGCGGGAGGACTATCCGCATTTCGCCGACGACCCGGTGGGCATGGTCGAAATGCTCGCGCCTCTCAAACCGGTAATAGGCGGAGACGAGTTGGATCACTGGCGCAACTTGGCATCCGAGCGCCGCGTCGACGAGCTGTTCGAGCGCATCATGACGCAGCACTACGACCCGTGCTACCAACGTTCAACGGGTCGCTCCTACACCGACGTCGCCGCCGCCCCGATTGTCGAGTTGTCGTCGCTTGCGCCGGGGCATCTGGCAGCAGTGGCCGAAGATTTGGCAACGCGGTTCGGCTAAACGGCTAAACGCTGGGTTCGCCAGAAGGTAAGCCGGAAGGCGGCGGCAGCCGCCTCAGCCTATCGAGCGATACAAATCAGCCTACGCCCTGCGGTACGTTGTGCGTCGGGCGCGCGCTTCCACCGCTCTAAGGCGGGGCGCATCAGTGCATGCCATAGCGGCGGCACGAAGCTCACGAACAGCAGCACGCCATAACCAGCGGGCGCTCTCGGCGACCCTTGCATAGGCTGCCGTCGGTAGTACGGGACCGCGCTTGCGTGATGGTGCGCTTGGTGATAGCTGAGATTCAAGGTCAGCCAGCCTTGCAATTGGCACAGGTCTTCCCAGCCCAGATCTGCGACGGCCGCATTCGAAAGACTATCGGCGCCCAGACCCCAATGCTGGACATACGCCATGACCTGCATCGTCCAGGCGACGGCCAGGGCCACGAGCGCATACAGCACAAGTCCTTTGACACCGGCAGCCATCCCAAACGCCGCCGCGGTCACTAGCGTAGCCGCAATCGAAACAGGCAGCCCACCGGCGAGGCGATTTCCACGCCTGGAGGCCGCAACCACGTCGCCTTCCCAGGCCGTGCCGAATACGCGTACCGACCTTCTTGCTGTGAACGCCCAGACCGACTCATCCAAACGTGGGCACTCAGCCGCCTCGACGTTCCCGCCTTTGACGTGGTGAGCGCGATGCTCGTGCTCGAGCAAGGGGTAGCCAATGACGCCGCTTAGGACGCGCCCCATCGTGCGCGACAGCTCGGAGCGACGGTGCAACAGCTCGTGCCCCACGCAGCTGGCGAACATCCAAACGGCCCACAGGCTTCCGCCCAGCCAGGCCAAGTCGCCAGCGCCAAGGCTTCTCCGTCGCAGTGCCCAAACGACGTAGACAGTGGCTCCGAGACATGCGGCTGCGCACGCCACTGGAAGTCCCTCGAGCACCGTCGCGAATCCCTCGGTCCATTCCGGTTCTC
>JBDTIO010000255.1:0-9856 GCA_039936375.1 Caldimonas sp.
TTGGTGGAGAGGGTGGGATTCGAACCCACGTTACGGTGAACCGTAAACCAGATTTCGAGTCTGGCGCATTCGACCACTCTGCCACCTCTCCGTTCGGGTGCTTCGGCGGGTCGGTGCCGAGGGCGCGATTCTAGTCGAGCGGTGCGGTCCTCACGCTCGGGTGCGCAACACCACGCCCGGAAGGTGCGCGTCGCTCAGTTGCGTCTCGAAACGCTGCCCCGGCAGCATCGGCGCCGCATCGGTGATCGTGCCGGTGGTGACAATGTCGCCGGCGACGATCGGCCAGCGTTGCGGCTGCACCGCCATCGCGTCGACCCAGATCCGCAAGGCGCTGAGCGGGCCGTCGAGCACGATGCTGCTGTCGCCCTGATCGATAAGCTCGCCGTCGCGATGCAGATCGACATGCACCGATGCCAGCTCGCGCGGCGCGTCGGTGAACGCGACAATGGGCACTTGCTTGCCGACGAAGAGCCGGCCATGCAAGGCGAAGTCGGCCACCGTGTCGGCCGGGCGAAACTTCCAGCCTACGAAATGGGTGTGGACGATCTCGTAGCCGTGCGACACCCACTCGATGCAGGCGGCGAGCTCGGCCTCGCTCATGCCGGCGCGCGGCGCCCGCGCGAAGGCGAACATGATTTCGGGCTCGAGCCGCGGCTGTACGAACGGCGACAGCGACACGCCCGTTTCCTGATCGGTCACGAACTCGACAGTGGTGTCCCAGATCGGCCCCCAGATCGGTGCGTGAACACCGTAGCGATCCCAGATGCCGCGATTGGTGAAGCCGATCTTGTAGCCAAGCGGCTTTTCGCCGCGGCCGATGCGAAGCGTGCGGATCTCGTCGGCCAAGGCATACGCGTCGGCCAGCGAGAAGGAGGTGTCGGCGCCGGTGAATAGCGGCACAAGACGCGCTTCGTCCCGCGCCGCGAGCAGCGCGCGTGCACGCTCGCTCACGCTCGCAGCTCCGCCAGGCCGCCGATGTAGGGCCGCAACGCCGCGGGAATGGCGACGCTGCCGTCTTCGTTCTGGAAATTCTCGAGCACCGCGACGAGCGTGCGGCCGACGGCCAGGCCCGACCCGTTGAGCGTGTGCACGAGCTCGTTCCTGCCCTGCGCCGTCTTGAAGCGCGTCTGCATGCGGCGCGCCTGGAAAGCCTCGCAATTCGAGACCGAGCTGATCTCGCGGTACATGTTCTGCGCCGGCACCCAGACCTCGAGGTCGAAGGTCTTGGTCGCGCCGAAGCCCATGTCACCAGTCGAGAGCAGCACCACGCGGTGCGGCAGCTCGAGCTTGCGCAAGATCGCCTCGGCATGGCCGACCATCTCGTCGAGCGCGGCGGCGCTCTTGTCGGGATGCACGATCTGCACCATCTCGACCTTGTCGAACTGGTGCTGGCGGATCATGCCGCGCGTGTCGCGGCCGGCGCTGCCGGCCTCCGAGCGAAAGCACGGCGTGTGCGCGGTGAGCTTGATCGGCAGTGCGCTCTCCGCGAGCACCTGTTCGCGCACCGAGTTTGTGAGCGAGATTTCCGAGGTCGAGATGAGGTACTGCTCGGGCGAGGCTTCGTCGCCGCCGCGCGTGACCCAGAACATGTCTTCCTTGAACTTCGGCAGCTGGCCGGTGCCCTCGAGCACTTCGCGGTTGACGATGTAGGGCGTCCAGCATTCGGTGTAGCCGTGCTCGGTGGTCTGCACGTCGAGCATGAACTGCGCGAGTGCCCGGTGCAGGCGGGCGATCGGGCCGCGCAGGAAGGCAAAGCGCGAGCCCGAGAGCTTCCCGGCGACGTCGAAGTCGAGACCGAGCGGGCCGCCGATGTCGACGTGATCCTTCGCCGCGAAAGCGAACGCCGGCGGCGTGCCCCAGCGGCGCACCTCGACGTTGGCCTGCTCGTCGGCGCCGACCGGCACGCTCGCGTCGGGCAGGTTCGGCAGCGCCATCAGCTGCGCATGCAGCTGCTCCTGGATCGCCTCGAGGCGAATCGCGCTCTCGCTCAGATCGCTGCCGATGAGGGCGACCTCGGCCATCTCCTTGTCGGCCAGCTCGCCCTTGCCCTTGGCCTGGCCGATCTTCTTCGACAGCGCGTTGCGCCGCGCCTGCAGCTCTTCGGTGAACGATTGCAGCGTCTTGCGTTCGCCTTCGAGCCGCTCGAACGTGGCGACGTCGAGAAACGGCTGCGGCGACTTGCGCGTGTCGAGACGCGCAACGACGTTTGCGAGATCCTTGCGCAAGAGCGTGATGTCGAGCATGGCGAACGGCGCCGGGCAGCGCGGCGCCGCGAAGTGCGGGAGGAGGCGAATTGTAGGGAGCGGCCGCGCGCGATCACGCCGGCCGCGGCGCCTCAGGCCATCTGCTCGCTGCGCTGCAGGTGCGCGATCGGCCCGTTCGCCGCTGCGGAGGCAGCACGGGCATCGCAGAGCACGCGGGAGGCGCAATCGGCGCAGCGGCCGCACTGGGTCGCCACGCCGAGCTCGAACTGCAGGCATTCGAGGCTCACGGCGCCCTCGGCCGCGGCGCGGCGGATCTGGTGGTCGGAGATGCGGCGGCAGACGCAAACGATCATGTCGAAATTCGCCTTCTTCGGTTCGGTGCGCGCGCAGCTCAGCTGTCGCCGTGCACACCCATCTGCGATTGCAGGTAGTTCTCGAGCCCGACCTTGGCGACGAGATCGATCTGCGTCTCCAGGAAGTCGATGTGTTCTTCGGTGTCGTCGAGGATGCCCTGCAGGATGTCGCGATAGACGTAGTCGCGCACCGATTCGCAATAGACAAGGCCGTCCTTGATCGTGCCCTGCGCACCGCTCTCGGACTGCAGGTCGCATGCGAGCAGCTCGGGCACCGTCTCACCGATCAGGAGCTTGCCGAGGTCCTGCAGGTTGGGCAGGCCATCGAGCATGAAGATGCGCTCCATCGGCGCGTCGGCGTGCTTCATCTCGCCGATCGATTCCTCGTATTCCTTCTTCGCTACCTTGTCGAAGCCCCAGTGCTTGAGCAGCCGGTAGTGAAGAAAGTACTGGTTCGTCGCCGTCAGCTCGTTCTTCAGCTGCGCATTGAGGTGCACGATGACTTGGGGGTCGCTTTTCATAAGATGCTCGGGTGAATGGGATTCTGATTAATAATGGTTCTTATTTGCAATCTCATGATCAGAACGGCCTTCCCATGATGGGCTCTTCCGCGGATCGCCCGCTCAGCGCGCTGGCCGCTGGCGCGCGCGCGACGGTAGCCCGCGTGGTCGCCTCTTCGCCCGAGGTCGATGCGGTCGCCCTGCGCCGTCTCGGCGAGCTCGGTTTCCTGCCCGGCGAGCCGGTGCGGATGCTGCGCCGCGGCCCGGGCGGCCGCGAGCCGCTGGCCGTTCTCATCGGCGAGACGATCTTCGCCTTGCGCCTGCTCGAAGCCCAGTGCATCGAAGTGACGCCGGAGGCGGTGACTTGAGCCGGCGATCATGGCGCACACCCTGAATGCGCCGAACCATGCGCCGCTGTGGAGCGTGGCGCTGGTCGGCAATCCGAACTGCGGCAAGACGGCGCTTTTCAACCTGCTGACAGGCGCGCGCCAGAAGGTCGCCAACTACGCCGGCGTGACGGTCGAGCGCAAGATCGGGACGGCGCGGCTGAAGACCGGACGTACCGTCTCGGTCGTCGATCTGCCGGGCGCCTACAGCCTCACGCCGGCCACGCCCGACGAGCAGATCACCCTCGAGGTGATCGAAGGCCGGCGCCACGGCGAAGCGGCGCCCGACGCAATCGTCGCCGTCGTCGACGCGACCAACCTGCGCATGAACCTGCGCCTCGTCCTGGAGCTGAAACGGCTCGGCCGGCCGCTCATGGTGGCGCTCAACATGGCCGACGTGGCGCGCGACGGCGGCTTGAAAATCGACCTCGACAAGCTCTCGGCAGAGCTCGGCTGCCCGGTGGTCGAGACGGTCGCCGTCAGAAGCGATGGTCACGCCGGCCTGCTCGCGCTGCTCGACGCCCACCTTGGCGAAACGCTCTCGGCCACCGGCCCGGCCGCGCTGTCGCTCGACGCGCCGTCGTCGGCCGAGTTGCAGAAGGAAGTGCGCCGGATCATCGCCATCGCCGCGCCGGGTGCGATCTCGCTGCAGCGTTTCCAGTACCGCATCGACGCCGTCGTCATGCATCCGGTCTGGGGCCTGGCCCTGCTCGCCGTCGTTCTTTTCCTGATGTTCCAGGCCGTGTTCTCCTGGGCCAACGTGCCCATGGACGCGATCAGGGCCGGCATGTCGGGCCTCGGCGACTGGACCACCTCGCACATGAGCAACGGGCCGCTGCGCAGCCTGCTCGTCAACGGCGTGATCGCCGGCACCGGCAGCGTGCTCGTCTTCCTGCCGCAGATCCTGATCCTCTTCTTCTTCATCCTGCTGCTGGAAGATTCGGGCTACCTGCCGCGCGCCGCCTTCCTGCTAGACAACGTGATGGGCAAGGTGGGTCTTTCGGGCCGCGCCTTCATTCCTCTGCTTTCGAGCTTCGCCTGCGCCATTCCCGGCATCATGGCCACGCGCACGATCGCCAACTGGAAAGACCGCCTCGCGACCATCATGGTCGCACCCTTGATGACCTGCTCGGCACGGCTGCCGGTCTATGCGCTTTTGATCGGCGCGTTCGTTCCCGATCGAAGCATCGGTCCCTTCAACGTGCGCGGCCTGACGCTCTTCGTGCTCTACGTCGCCGGCGTCGTTTCGGCGATGGCGGTGGCCTGGCTGCTCAAGCGTGTCTGGCTGAAGAGCCGCTATCAGCCGCTGATGCTCGAGCTGCCGCCCTATCGCCGGCCGGGCCTGCGCAACCTCGTCCTCGGCCTGTGGGAACGGACGACAATCTTCGTCAAGCGCGTCGGCGGCATCATTTTCGCGTTGATGGTGGTGCTCTGGTTCCTGTCGAGCTTTCCGGCGCCGCCGGCGGGCTTCACCGGCCCGGCGATCCAGTACAGCTTCGCCGGCATGCTCGGCACCCTGCTGCAGCACGTCTTCGCGCCCATCGGCTTCAACTGGCAGATCTCGATCGCCCTGGTGCCCGGCCTGGCGGCACGCGAGGTCGCGGTCGGCGCGCTCGGCACCGTGTATTCGATGTCGGCGGCCGGCAACGGCGTCGCCGACGCGCTGTCGCCGGTGATCGCCAAGGGCTGGTCGTTGGCGACGGCCTACTCGCTGCTGGCCTGGTACGTCTTTGCGCCGCAATGCATCTCGACGCTCGCCGTCGTCAGGCGCGAGACGAACTCCTGGCGCTATCCGCTGATCATGGCCGCGTACCTTTTCGCCCTCGCCTACATCGCCGCGTTTGCGACCTATCGCATCACGCTCTGGCTCGGAGGTTGACCCCATGCTGCAGATCCTCGTCGTTGCCCTCCTCGTCACGTGGTGCGCCTTCTATGCGCTGTGGACACTGATGCTCTCTGCGGCGAAGAAGAAGATTGCAGTGGCTTTGCTGCGCTACCGGCTGCCCGCTGCGCTGGCCGATGCACTGCGACGCCATGCGTCGGCCGCCAGCGGCTGCGGTTGCGACGGCTGCGATCGCGCACCGAAGCCGGCCAAGCTCGCATCGGGCGATACGCCGATCTCCTTTCACCCGCGCCGCCTGCGCTGAGACGCCCAAAGGGCACGCCCGGGGGTGGGCCAGAATTGGGCCCATTCGCCACTCGCTCCGGGATCGTCGCATGGGCACCGCATTTCGCCGCGTACTTCGCATCCCGGCACTCTGTGCGGCGCTGGCGTCCTGCGTCTCGCTCCACGCGCAGAGCACGCCCGACCCGCAGCTGCCGACGATCAAGAGCTTCTTTCGCAATGCCGATGTCTCCGACGTGCGGCTTTCGCCGTCGGGCGAATGGCTGGCGCTCGTCGTCGGCGGCGATGCGACACGCAAGTCACTGGCTGTCGTCGATGTCGACAATCGCAAGCCGCCGGTCGTCATCGCCCGCTTCGCCGATGCCGACATTCGTTCGTTCCGCTGGGTCGGCGACGACCGGCTCGTTTTCAACGTCTTCGACGGGCTAAGTGGCGGCGGCGAGCAGCCCTTCGGCCCCGGCCTGTACGCTGTGCACCGCGACGGCAACAATCTGCGTCAGCTGATCAAGCCGAAGCGCGAGTTCTTCCGCGACACTTCACCGATACGGCGCGAAACGCTCGAGTGGAACCACCACTTACTCGGCGTTCCCCTCGGCGCCACGCATGAGGTGCTGATTGGCGAAAACGTCTACAACCGTACCGGCGAGCCGCAAGGTGTCAACGCCTTGAGCCTCGACATCGACACCGGCCGGGTGCGCTCCTTGGCCGTGGGTAGCCCGCCATACAGTCGGGAATGGCTCTTCGACCCGCAAGGCCAGCCGCGCGTGATCGTCGCCGAGCACGACGGCGTAGCGAAAACATACTGGCGTGCGCCAGGACAGGACGCCTGGGCGGTGATCGACAGCAGCCCGGCCCTGCATCGACCTTTCACACCTTATTTCGTTGACGGCTCCGAACACCTTTTTGTTCGCGACGGCGATACGTTGCGCCGCTTCGATTTCGCGTCGGGAAAAGTCGAGAAGGAGCCTTTGATCGCGACACCCGGTTTCGACCTGACCGGCAACGCATTCCTGACTGCAGATGGCAAGGCCGTGCAGGGCTTTCAAGTCATCACCGATGCGGAGACGACGGTCTGGTTCGATCCGAAGATGCGGGCCATCCAGAAAGTAGTCGACAGCAAGCTGCCGGGCCATACGAACCGGATCAGCACCTGTGTCCGCTGCGCCGACCAGCCCATCGTCCTCGTTCACTCGTGGTCCGACCAGGATCCCGGCAGCTTCTGGCTGTACCGGCCAGCCACAGACGCCTGGCATCTGATCGGCCAGGCTCGCAGCGACATCGATCCGGCAAAGATGGCCACGCTCGACTTCTATCGCATCAAGGCCCGCGACGGTGGCGACCTGCCCGTCTGGGTGACGACGCCCTCGAAGAGCGCTCCCGGGCCGAGCGGGCAGCCGCGAGCGGCCGTCGTTCTGGTGCACGGCGGCCCTTGGTTGCGCGGCACCTATTGGCAATGGAATCCGGATGCCCAGTTCCTCGCCTCCCGCGGCTATGTCGTCATCGAGCCGGAGTACCGCGGCGGCACCGGCTTCGGCTTCGACCACTTTCGGGCCGGCTGGAAACAGTGGGAAGGGCCGATGCAAGACGATGTTGCCGATGCCGTCCGTTGGGCTGCTGGGAAAGGACTCGTCGATGGGAAACGCGTCTGCATCGCCGGCGGGAGCTACGGTGGCTATGCGACCTTGATGGGCCTCGTTCGTTACCCCGACCTGTATCGCTGCGGCGTCGCTTGGGTGGCCGTGACCGATCCGCGAATATTGCTCGAGGAAAACGTCGAAAGCGACGTCAGCGACGAAGGACGCCAGTTCACCTACTTCACCATGATCGGCGACCCTGTGAAGGACGCCGAGATGCTGCGCAAGGCCGCCCCGGTGGAGCGTGCCGCCGAGATCCGTGCGCCTCTGTTGCTCGCCTTCGGTCGCGACGATCATCGCGTTCTGCTGGTGCACGGCAACCGCATGCGCGATGCCTTGCATGCGGTCGGCCAGGACCCGGAGTTCGTCGTCTACGATGGCGAAGGCCACGGCTGGCTCAAGGTGGAGGATCGTCTCGACTTCTGGGGGCGCGTGGAGCGCTTCCTCGACAAGAACCTGAACGGCGCGCCAGCGCCTCACTGACAGCGGCGCTTGCCGCCGCGACGCTTGCCGCCTCAGGAGCGATTCACCGCCGCCATCGACTTGTCGCCGAGGCCCATCGGCAGCGGGAAGTGCACCGTCTCGACGGCGCCCGGCAGGCTGCGCACCGACACCGCGCCGAGCGTGCGCAATCGCTCGATCACTTCCTGCACCAGCACTTCGGGCGCCGATGCGCCGGCCGTCACGCCGACGCGGCGCTTGCCGACGAACCACTCGGCCTTGAGGTCGCTCGCGGCGTCGACCATGTAGGCGTCGGCACCGAGCCGCTCGGCCAGCTCGCGCAGCCGGTTGCTGTTCGAGCTGCTCGGACTGCCGACGACGACGAGCACGTCGACGCCGGGCGCCATCACCTTCACGGCGTCCTGGCGGTTCTGCGTCGCGTAGCAGATGTCCTGCTGCTTCGGCTCGCGGACGTCGGGGAAGCGGCGTTTGACCGCGGCGACGATATCGGCCGCATCGTCGACCGACAGCGTCGTCTGCGTCACCACCGCGAGCTTCTGCCCCGGCGCGATCTCGATCCTGGCGACATCGGCGACATCTTCGACGAGGTAGATGCCGTGCTCAAGCTGGCCCATGGTGCCCTCGACTTCCGGGTGCCCCTTGTGCCCGACCATGATGAACTCGTAGCCCTCGCGAGCCAGCTTGGCGACCTCGATGTGCACCTTCGTGACGAGTGGGCAGGTCGCGTCGAAGACGGCGAAGCCACGCGCTGCCGCCTCGGCGCGAACCGCCTGCGAGACACCGTGCGCGCTGAAGACCAGGGTGGCGCCGGGCGGCACGTCGGCGAGATCCTCGATGAAGATCGCGCCCTTTCGCTTCAGATCATCGACGACATAGGTGTTGTGCACGATCTCGTGGCGGACGTAGATCGGCGCACCGAAGCGGAGCAGCGCGCGCTCGACGATCTCGATGGCCCGATCGACGCCGGCGCAAAAGCCGCGCGGCTCGGCAAGAACGACTTCTTCGACGGTGGACATGTCAGCCTCGCCGGGCCGCCGCCAGGGGCTGACGCGCCCCCCCGGAGAGCAGCGAACGAAGCGAGCGTGGCCGCATCATGTCTAGAGGACGCCGATGAGCTCGACGTCGAACGTGACGGGCCGCCCGGCGAGCGGATGGTTGAAGTCGAACACGAGCACATCTTGTTCCACTTCGCGGACGACGCCGGCAAAGCTCGCCTGCCCGTCGGGCGTCGGGAAGCGCACCACGTCGCCGACCCGATAGTCGGCGTCGGCATCGCCCTGCTCGTCGAGCACCGTTTTCTTCACCCGCTGCACGAGCTCGGGGCTGCGCTCGCCGAACGCCTCGCCCGGTGCCATCTCGAACGACGCCCGGCTGCCCGCTTCCAGGCCGAGCAGGCGCGCCTCCATCGCCGGCGCCAGTTCGCCGGTGCCGAGCGAGAGCGTTGCCGGTTGCACGCCGAAGGTGTCGATGAAAGCGATGCCCTCGGGCCCGCTCAATCGATAGTGCAAGGTCAGAAACGACCCGGGGCCAACACGGTTCAAGGATGCCGCTTTCGAGGGATAGACTGAGGCGATTTTACGAGCCGGCGTGCGCGTTGCCGGGAAGTCGACCCCGCATGTTCAAGGACATTCCCGCTCCGGCGCGCCCGCGCGAGAAATTGCTCGCCCAAGGGCCGGCGGCGCTCGCCGACGTCGAGCTCATCGCGCTGCTGCTGCGCACCGGCCTGCCCGGCACCGGCGTGCTGCAGCTCGCACAGAATCTGCTCGATGCCTTCGGCGGCCTGTCCGGCCTGCTCCGGGCCGGCCCGGAAGAGCTGAAACGCGTCAAGGGTCTGGGCGGCAACGCCAAGCGCACCGAGGTGGCCGCCGTGCTCGAGCTGGCGCGCCGTTCGGTGGCTGGCGAGCTGTCCGCCAAGCCGGTGTTCGACACGCCGGGCAAGGTCAAGGAATACCTCGCGCTGCAGCTCGGCGCACGCGCCCACGAAGTCTTCGCCGTTCTGTTTCTCGATGCGCAGAGCCGCCTCATCGGGCTCGAAGAGATGTTTCGCGGCACCCTGACGCAAACCAGCGTCTACCCGCGTGAGGTCGTCAAGCGTGCGCTCGATCTGCACGCGGCCGCGGTGATCCTCGCTCACAACCATCCTTCCGGCGCGGCCGAGCCCTCGCGCGCCGACGAGTACCTGACGCAGACGC
>JBDTIO010000256.1:0-6273 GCA_039936375.1 Caldimonas sp.
CTTTCGGCGAGTTCATTCCAACCGGCTTTCACTGGTTCACGCGCCTCATGAACATTCCCCTCGGCGACTTCAATCGCGGGCCTGTCACGGCACCGTCGTTCGTCGTCAAGGGCGAGCGTGTCGCGCCCAACATCTGCTACGAAGATCTGTTCGGCGAAGAGCTCGCCGCTCGCTTCGTCCCGGCGGCATCGGCGCCGACGATCCTGGCCAACATCAGCAACGTCGGCTGGTTCGGCGAGACGATCGTGCCGCAGCATCTGCAGATCTCGCGCATGCGCACGCTCGAGCTGCAGCGACCGATGATCCGGGCCACCAACACTGGCGCCACCGTCGTGATCGATCACCGCGGCGTCGTCACGGCGCAGCTAGCACCTTTCACGCGAGGCATGCTCGAGGCCCGCGTCGAAGGGCGCAGCGGCACCACGCCGTTCGCATGGTGGGCAGGCCGCGTCGGGCTCTGGCCGCTGGTGCTTCTCGGCGTGCTCGTGCTGGCGGCGGCGTTCGCATCGAGAAGCCGCCCCTAAAATCGCCGCTCGTCGGAGAGCCTGCCATCGCAGGTCGGCCACCGAAACACGCGATGCTCTCGTTCCAGCAAATCATCCTTCGTCTGCAAACGTATTGGTCCGAGCGCGGCTGTGCCCTGCTGCAGCCCTACGACATGGAAGTCGGCGCCGGCACCAGCCACACCGCCACCTTCTTGCGCGCACTTGGCCCCGAGCCGTGGAAAGCGGCCTACGTGCAGCCGAGCCGGCGGCCCAAGGACGGCCGCTACGGCCAGAACCCGAACCGGCTGCAGCACTACTACCAGTACCAGGTGGTGCTCAAACCCGCGCCGGCCGACATCCTCGACCTCTACCTCGGTTCGCTCGAGGCGCTCGGCTTCGACCTGAGAGTGAACGACGTGCGCTTCGTCGAAGACGATTGGGAAAATCCGACGCTCGGTGCCTGGGGTCTCGGCTGGGAGGTCTGGCTCAACGGCATGGAGGTGACGCAATTCACCTACTTCCAGCAGGTCGGCGGCATCGACTGCAAGCCGATCACGGGCGAGATCACCTACGGCCTCGAGCGCCTGGCGATGTACTTGCAAGATGTCGACAACGTCTACAAGCTGCAGTGGACCGACGGACTCACGTATGCCGACGTCTATCACCAGAACGAAGTCGAGCAAAGCACCTACAACTTCGAGCACAGCGACGTCGAGTTCCTGCTGACGGCCTTCGCCGCGCACGAGCGCGAGGCGAAGCTGCTGATGGATCTGCATCTGGCACTGCCTGCCTACGAGCAGGTGCTGAAGGCGGTGCATTCGTTCAATCTCCTCGATGCACGCGGCGCCATCAGCGTGACGGAGCGTGCCGCCTATATCGGCCGCACTCGCAACCTGGCGAGGAGCGTCGCGCAAAGCTATCTGCAGAGCCGCGCCCGGCACGGCTTTCCGATGGCGCCGAAGGCCTGGAGCGACGAAGTGCTGGCGCAGTTGGCGGCCAAGAGCGCCGCTGCGGGCGAGAAGAAGAACGCCTGATGGCCATGGCCGCCACTGCGCCCTTGCTCGTCGAGCTGTTGGTCGAGGAGTTGCCGCCGAAAGCGCTGAAAGCGCTGGGCCACGCGTTCGCCGAAGGGATCGTCTCGAGTCTTCGCGCCCAGGACCTGGCCGCCGCCGACGCGAAAGCGACGTCTTACGCTACGCCGCGGCGGCTGGCCGTGCTGATCGAAGGCGTCGTCGATCACGCGGTCGGGCGCGCGATGTCGATCAAGCTCATGCCGGTGTCGGTCGGCTTCGCGCCGAACGGCGAAGCGACGCCGGCGCTGCTCAAGAAGCTCGCTGTCGTCGGCGCCGGCGCGGCCGACATTGCCAAGCTCGAGCGCCGCATCGACGGCAAGGCCGAGACGCTTTTTCTCGAGACCACGGCCGCCGGCGCGACGCTCGCCGAGGGCTTGCAGCGCGCGCTCGACCAGGCGATCGTGCGCCTGCCGATACCTAAGCTCATGCAGTACCAGCTTGCCGACGGCTGGACGAGCGTGAGCTTCGTTCGCCCCGCGCACGCGCTGGTCGCCCTGCACGGCGACGCGGTAGTCGCCATCCGGGCGCTCGGCCTCGAGGCGGGCCGCACGACGCTCGGCCATCGGTTCGAGGCCACGCGGTCGCCGATCGTGTTGCGCACCGCGTCGTCCTACGAAGAGCAACTGCGCGACGAAGGCGCGGTGATCGCGAGCTTTGCGGTGCGCCGCGTCGAGATCGCCCGGCAGCTCGACGTGGCGGCGGCCGCAGAACAGGGCCTGACGCCGATCTCGGACGACGCGCTGCTCGACGAGGTAACCGCGCTGGTCGAGCGCCCGAACGTGCTCGCGTGCGAGTTCGAACGCGAGTTTCTTGCCGTGCCGTCCGAGTGTCTCGTTCTGACGATGAAGGCAAACCAGAAATACTTTCCGCTGCTCGACGCGAAAGGCGCGCTGTCGAACCGCTTCCTCGTCGTCAGCAACATCTCGCCGGCCGACCCGGGCCGGGTCATCGAAGGCAACGAGCGCGTCGTGCGGCCGCGCTTGGCCGATGCCAAGTTCTTCTTCGACCAGGATCGCAAGAAGACGCTCGCTTCGCGCGTTCCGGCGCTCGACCAGGTCGTCTATCACGCCAGGCTCGGCAGCCAGGGCGAGCGGACGATGCGGGTGCGCGACATTGCCGGGCGCATCGCGGCCAAGGCGTTCCCGCACGAGAGGCTCAGCGTCGAAGTCGACCGGGCCGCCGAGCTCGCCAAGGCCGATCTTCTGACCGACATGGTCGGCGAATTCCCCGAGCTGCAGGGCGTCATGGGCGGCTACTACGCCCGCCACGACGGGGAGTCGGTGGCGGTGGCCGAAGCGATCGAAGACCACTACAAGCCGCGCTTCGCCGGCGACGCGCTGCCGCGCGATCACGTCGGCGTGATCGTCGCGCTGGCCGACAAGCTCGAGGTGCTGGTCGGCCTGTTCGGCATCGGCCAGTTGCCCACCGGCGACAAGGATCCGTTCGCGTTGCGGCGCCAGGCGCTCGGCGTGATCCGCATGTTGACCGAGGTGCCGGTGCCGATCGGACTCGAGCAGTTCGTCGCGCTGGCTTTGCCCGCTTTCGGCGCCGCCATCGAGGATCCGAGCGAGCCGCTGCTCGCCTTCCTTCACGAGCGTCTCGCGGGCAGCCTTCGCGAGCAGGGCTACAGCGCGCAGGAGGTCGACGCGGTGCTGTCGCGGCCGCCGGCGCAACTGGCCGATCTGAAAGGCCGGCTCGCCGCGGTGCGCGCCTTCGCGGCGCTGCCCGAGGCGGCCTCGCTGGCCGCGGCCAACAAGCGCGTCGGCAACATCCTGAAGAAGTCCAGCGACGAAGCATCGCGACACGTCAGGGCTTCGCTGCTGGTCGAGCCCGCGGAAGCCGCGTTGCACGCGGCGCTGTTGCATGTCGAGTCAGCTGCCGATCTCGCCTTCGACCAGCGCGACTACACGGCATCGCTCCAGGCGCTGGCGGCGCTGCGGGCGCCTGTCGACGCCTTCTTCGACGCGGTGATGGTCAACGCCGACGACCGGGCGCTGCGCGGCAACCGCCTCGGCCTGCTCGCCAAGCTGCACGCGGCGATGAATCGCGTCGCCGACCTGTCCAAGCTCGCCGGCTGAAGCCGCGACAATTCACGCATGAAGATCGTCATCCTCGACCGCGACGGCACGATCAACGAGGATCGCGACGACTACGTGAAGTCGCCCGAGGAATGGGTTGCGATCCCCGGTGCGCTCGAGGCGATCGCCCGGCTCAACCACGCCGGCTGGCATACGGTGATCGCTACCAACCAGTCCGGCCTGGCGCGCGGCCTGCTCGACATGGCGGCACTCAACGCCATCCACGCGCGCATGAATCGCGAGCTCGCCTCGGTGGGCGGTCGGATCGACGCCGTCTTCTTCTGTCCGCACGGCCCCGACGACGGTTGTCGATGCCGGAAGCCCCTGCCGGGGCTTTTCGAGAAGATCGCCGAGCGCTACGGCATCGACCTTGCCGACGCGCATGTCGTGGGCGATTCGCTGCGCGACCTGCAGGCCGGCGCCGCAGCGGGGTGCGCCACGCACCTGGTGCGCACCGGCAAGGGCGCGAGTCTCGACGAGTCGCAGCTCGACGCGCTGCTTCGTCAGACCCCGGGCGCGCGCGTCCATGCCGACCTCGCTGCTTTCGCGCACATGCTGATCCACGACGATCGGCGCGAGCGCGGCCTGGCCGACGACGAAGCCGATTCCCTGTTCGGGAAGCTCGCCTGATGGCCCGCCTCGTCGCCGCCTGCCGATCGGCTCTCTACTTCCTCTTTCTCCTCGTCACGATCGCGCCGTGGGCGACGGTCGCCGTCATCTATTCGATCTTCGTTCGCGGCGAGCGCATGTACTGGCTGTGTGCCGGCTGGCTGCGCGTCGCGACATGGGGCGGGCGCGTGATCTGCGGCGTGCGCCACCGCGTGCACGGTTGGGAGAACCTTCCGGACTCGCCGGTGGTGATGCTGTCGAAGCACCAGTCGGCATGGGAGACGTTAGCCTTCCCGGCGCTGATGCCCAAGCCGCTGTGCTACGTCTTCAAGCGCGAGCTGCTCTGGATCCCATTCTTCGGCTGGGCAATGGCGCGCATGGACCTCATCCACATCGATCGCAGCAAGCGTGCCGAAGCCTGGAGCAAGGTGGCCGAGCAAGGTCGCAAGTACATGGCGCAGGGCAACTGGATCATCATGTTTCCGGAAGGCACGCGCACGCCGCGCGGCAGCCAGGGCACCTACAAGCACGGCGGCACGCGGCTGGCCATCGAGACCGGCAGGCCGGTGCTGCCGGTGGCCGTGACTTCGGCGCGCTGCTGGCCGCGCAAGAGCCTCGTCCTAAGGCCCGGCGTGGTCGATGTGTCGATCGGCAAGCCGATCGACTCCACCGGCCGCAACGCCGACTCGCTGATGCGTGAAGTGGAAGCCTGGATCGAGGCCGAGATGCGCCGGCTCGATCCCGACGCCTATCGATGAGCACCGCCGCGCCGCCCCAAGGTGCGAGCGCCCCCTGGGGGCAGCGCCGCGGCGCCAGCCGCAAGCGTGGGGGCACCGATGAGCACCGCCGGGCCGCCCCAAGGTGCGAGCGCTCCCTTGGGGACAGCACCGCGGCGCCAGCCGCAAGCGTGGGGGCACCGATGAGCGGCCGGCTCGTGCGAGGGCTGCGTCGCATCGTCGACGTCCTGCAACGCGGCCTGTTCGACGAGGAGGCGCCGGCGGCAGTCGCAAGCCCTGTCGCCCGCGCAACTCCCGCTCCACCAGCCGCGTTCACAGCACCCGATGCCACGGTAGCGGGCGCTGCCATTCGGCACCCACGTGCCAACCGCGAGGTCGCGCTCCAGGGCCGGCGCATCGGCTTTCTTCTGAAGCGAACGCGCCGGCGCAGCATCGGCTTCGTGGTCGGTGTCGAAGGCCTCGTTGTCAGTGCGCCGAAGTGGGTGGCGCTGCGCGACATCGACGCCGCGGTGCGCGAAAAAGGCCGCTGGATTCTCGCCAGGCTCGCCGAGCAGCGCGAGCGCCTGGTCCGCGTCGACGCGGCGCGCGTCGTCTGGCGCGACGGCGCCGAGATCCAGTATCTCGGCCAACCCGTCCGCGTCGTCCTCGATGCGCGGCACGGCGTGGCCTCTGGCGAAGTCTCACTCGACGCCGCGCTCGACGCGGCCGCGACGGATGTTTCGACGCGCCGCTTGCTCGTCGGGCTGCCGGTCGATGCCAGTGCCGAGCGCTTGCGCGATGCCGTGCAGAGCTGGCTGCAGCGCGAAGCGCGGGCCGTGTTCGAGACGCGCTGCGCGCACTACGCGGAGCGTCTCGGCGTGAGCGTGACGCGACTCACGCTCTCGTCAGCGGCGACGCGTTGGGGCAGCGCCAGCGCGAGCGGCGCAGTACGCCTGCACTGGCGGCTGATTCACTTTCCCCTGGCGACGATCGACTATGTCGTCGCCCACGAGCTGGCACATCTGCGCGAGATGAACCACAGCCCGCGCTTCTGGAACGTCGTGCGGTCGGTGGTACCGGAGTACGGGTCGGCCAAGGCCCAGCTGAACCGCGAAGCGCTCGCAACCTGGGACTAGCGCGTGGACTGGCCGCTTTTCGGCAGCGAGTTCGCGCCGCCCAAGGCCCACGAGGCACAGCCACCCGTCGGCGCGGCTCTGGAATTCACCGGACAAGGCGCCGAGTATTTCCGGATCTGGGTCGTCAACACAGCGCTCACGGTGCTCACCCTCGGCATCTATTCGGCATGGGCCAA
>JBDTIO010000257.1:0-5650 GCA_039936375.1 Caldimonas sp.
GCCGAACGGCGGCAGCAAAAGGTGCGAACTTGTCGGCCGAGCGGACCAGGTCCTCCACCTTGCCATCGACCTTGTAGGTGAAGCGCGGCAGGTCGGCCGCCTTGTCGATACGCGGCTTGGCCTGGGCAGCGGCCAAGCCCGTCGCCGCGCCGAGAACAAGAGCCAGGACAATGCGCAGGGGCGCGGTTTTGAAGAAGGACAAGGAAGGTCTCCGGAACAGGTTGCCGAACAGGCCGGGAATGCCTGCGGTGATGCTAAACGGCCGCCGCGCCCCTCTGACGCCGCAAGGCCTTTCGATCCGACGAATGACGAATTCCCGGGGTCAACCGGTGCCAACCGCGTCGCGCAGCGCCTGCAGGGCTGCCGGGTCCTCGATTGTCGTCAGATCGCCCGGGTCGCGTCGCTCGCAGATCGCCTGGATGGCGCGACGCAGCAGCTTGCCGGACCGCGTCTTCGGCAAGGCGCTGACGAAGTGCACCCGCGCCGGCCGCGCCAGGGCGCCGAGCTGCTGGTCGACCGTCTTCATGATGTCGCCCTCGAGCTTCATGCGGGCCGCCGCCACCTCGAGCCCCGAGCCGTCGCGGACGATGACAAAAGCCATCGCCACCTGGCCCTTCAGCGCATCGGTGATGCCGACGACGGCGACCTCGGCCACGTTGGGATGGCTCGAAATGCTCTCCTCGATCTCGCGCGTGCCGAGGCGATGGCCGGCGACGTTGATGACGTCGTCGGTCCGGCCGAGGATGAAGTAGTAGCCGTCGGCGTCGCGGATGCCCCAGTCGAAGGTGTTGTAGACGTCGCGGCCCGGGATGCTCTTCCAGTAGGTCTCGACGAAGCGCTCATCGTCGTGCCAGATGGTCTGCATGAACCCCGGTGGCGTCGGCCCTTCGATGACGACGACGCCTTTACGGTTCGGCAGAGTGATGTCGCGGCCGGTCGCCTCGTCGATGATCTTGACGTCGAAGCCGTACATCGGCACGCCGGGGCTGCCGAACCGGCTCGGCGCCGCCTCGATCCCGTTGGCGATCGTCAGGATGGGCCAGCCGCTCTCGGTCTGCCAGTAGTTGTCGATGATCGGCTTGCCGATGGCTCCGGCGATCCACGACGCGGTCGGCTCGTCGAGCGGCTCGCCGGCGAGAAACAGTGCGCGCAACGAAGACAGGTCATATTGGCGCAGGTATTTCGGATCCTGCTTCTTCAGGACGCGGATCGCGGTCGGCGCCGTGAACATCGCCGTCACCTTGTATTTTTCCACGAGGCTCCACCAGATCCCGCCGTCGGGCCGGATCGGCAGGCCCTCGTACATGATCGTCGCCATGCCGGCGATAAGCGGGCCATAGACGATGTAGCTGTGGCCGACGACCCAGCCGATGTCGCTGGTCGAGAAATAGGTCTCGCCGGCCTCGCCGCAGAAGATGTGCTTCATGCTCGCTGCGAGCGCCACGGCGTAGCCGCCGGTATCGCGCTGCACGCCTTTGGGCTGGCCGGTCGTGCCGCTCGTGTAGAGCGTGTAGCTGGGATGCGCCGCCTCGACCCAAGTGCAGGGCACCTTCGCATCGAGGTGCTTTTCGCGGAGCGCCGCATAGCTTTCGTCGCGGCCCGCGGCCAGCGGCATCGTTGCCATGCCGCGATCGACGAGCAGCACCCTGGCCGGCTTGTGTCGCGCCAGCACGATCGCCTCGTCGAGCAGCGGCTTGTAGGCCAGTACCTTGCCGGCGCGACTGCCGGCATCCGCGCTGACGACGACCTTCGGCTCGGCGTTGTCGATTCGGCTGGCCAGACTGACGCTGGCAAAGCCGCCGAAGACGACCGAGTGAATCGCGCCGATCCGGGCGCAGGCGAGCATGGCGAAGGCCGCCTGCGGAATCATCGGCATGTAGATGAGGACCTGATCGCCCTTCGTCACGCCGAGCGACAGCAGGATCGCTGCCATGCATTGCACTTCGACATGCAGTTCCGCGAACGAATAGACGTGCTCGCTGGCGGTTTCTGTCGAGACGTGAATTAGCGCCGGCTGCGCCGCACGGGTCGGCAGATGGCGGTCGATGGCGTTGTGGCACAGATTGGTCGTGCCACCGGTAAACCATTGCACAAACGGCGGCCGGCTGGCGTCGCACACCGTGTCGAACGGCCGTTGCCAATCGATCAGCCTGGCCTGCTCGGCCCAGAAGCCGTTCGGATCGTCGATCGAGCGGCGATAGAACTCGGCGTATCGCTCTGTCTCCTGAAGGCTCATGACTGACTCTCCCGGCGCGATTGCGGCAGCGCCACCATCGTCGTCGCTCTCGGCGTGGTGCAGCCGGTGTCGCAGCAACGGCCTGGTTGGCGGTTGGCGGTGATCGGCCGCAGTGCATCGTTCAGCAAGCCGCGGTCGAGCAGCCGTTCGACCAGTTCGACCTTGTTGCCCACCGGATAGTTGCGCCAGATCTCCTGCTTCATCGCCGCCGGCGAGCCGCCGCCGTGCAAGCTGATGACGGAGTACCAGCCGCCCTGGTACGACGCCGTCAGATCCTCGATGAAGCGCGCCGCCTGGATGCGCTTGTCGTACGGGACGTCGGGGCTGGCGCGCAGCACATCGGCGAGGTTGGCCGCGGTGGCCGGATTGTGGTCTTCGTCGGGGCCGGGCAAGGTGACGATGAGCCCGCCCGACACGTAGTGCGCGATCTTCTGCATCTCGTAGATCTGGTTGGCGAGCAGCAGCTTGCCGATGTTGGAGAACACCGGATCCGGCATGACGACGCCCGACGCCTTGTCTTCGCTTGCATAGACGCTGGCGGCGACGCCGCAGGCGTAGAACCCTTCGACGATCGTGATGAGCTGAACCATCTGCTCGCGCAGGTGCGTCTCGGCGCCCGGGTCGAAGCCGTTGGCCTCGCACATCAACGCGCCGGCACCGATCAGCAGGTCGCCGAAGCCGGCGCGCGCGGCGATGCAGGTGTGCCGGTGATGCGTCGCGTAGCTGTAGGTCAGGCGCGACGAATGCTCCCACTCGCCGGCGAGGAAGACTCGCTCCCAAGGCACGAAGACCTTGTCGAAGACGACGACGCCGGTCGACTGCCCGTACTTGTTCGAGAACAGCGCTGCCTTCTCGCCGGGGCGCCCTGCCGGGCGCGCGACGATGGTCACGCCGTCGGCATCGCAAGGCACGGCGCAGCAGACGGCGAACACGGCGTCGGCCTCGCTCAGGTTGCGGCACGGCATGACGAGAAACTCGTGCATGTAGGGCGCGCCGGTCACGATCGCCTTGGTGCCGGAGATGACGATGCCCTTGCCGCTGCGCTCGACGATATGCACGTAGCTGTCGACGTTGGCCTGCTCGTGCGGCCGCTTGCTGCGGTCGCCCTTGGCGTCGGTCATGGCGATGCCGATCGACAGATCCTTGTCCTGGAAGTCGTGCAGGTAGGCGGTGAATCGCTCGCCGTAGCGCGTGCCCTTGTCGGCATCGATGCGGGCAGTCGCCTGCAACAACGCGCTGAACGAGTCGTGCGCGAGATAGCGCTGTGCACAACCAGTTTCCTGGCAAAGAAGCCGCACGGCCTCGAGCTTGTTGAGGAGATCGCCGCTGCTCGTGTCGGTGTGCAGCATCCGGTTGACGGTCTTGTCGCTCGTCGATTGCACGGCCAGCATGAGGGGCGCCAGCTCTTCGCGCAGCGCCATGTCGTAGGTCACGCCGACCGCATTGATGCCGGGCCGAAGCTGCGCCGCATCGGCCACGCTCTCGATGGCCTCGCCGTCGACCCAGACGCGCGGCTTGTAGCGGCGCAGCGAATCCCGGTATTCGGTGCCGTTCATCATCAAGCGACGTCTCCCCGTGCTGTCACAGGCCCGATTGTCGCGAAGCTCGCGCCCGTCCGCCTATAACACGCCCTGGTGGCGGAAAATCGACCGTCTTTGGTTCAGGAGTCACCCGATGAGCACGCTCTGCGATCCTGCCGACTGCACTTTGCTGATCATCGATACGCAGACTCGACTCATGCCGGCGATCCACGATGCCGAGAATGTCATCCATCGCTGTGTCCAATTGGCGACGGCCGCGCGCGAGCTCGGCGTGCACGTCATCGGTACCGAAGAAAATCCGGCCGGCCTCGGCCCGCTCGTGGCCGAAGTCGCGGCACTCTGCGACACGACCTTGTCGAAGTTCCATTTCGCGGCCACCGCGGAGCCTGGTTTCCTGGAACGCCTGCCGGCCGGCCGCAAGACCTTCGTCGTCGCCGGCTGCGAGGCGCACGTGTGCGTGATGCAGACGTGCGCCGGCCTGCTCGAGGCGGGTCATGCCGTGAAGTGGGTTGGCGACGCCGTCGGCTCGCGGCAGCCGCATAGTCGCCTTGCCGCGACCGAGCGAGCGCGCCGGCTGGGCGCCGACGTCGTGACGGCCGAGATGGTCGTCTTCGAATGGCTCGGCACCAGCGAGCATCCCAAGTTCAGGCGCCTGCTGCAGCTGATGCGCTGACCGTCACGACGATCCTGCCGCGCACCCGGCCGGTCATCAACGCTTCGGCCTTCTCGATCGCCCGATCGATCGGCACCTCCTCGGTGATGAGCTCGAGCGCGGCCGGATCGAGATCCTGCGCCAGCCGCTCCCAGGCCCGCCGCCGCAGCGCGATCGGCGCCATGACGCTGTCGATGCCGGCAAGCGTGATGCCGCGCAGGATGAAGGGCATCACCGTTCCCGGCAGATCGTGGCCTTGGGCCAGGCCGCACGCGGCGACGACGCCGCCATAGCGGGTCTGGGCCAGCGCGTTGACCAGGGTCTGGCTGCCAACTGCGTCGACGACCGCGCTCCAGCGCTCCTTCTGCAGGGGTTTGCCCGGCGCGGCGAGCTCGGCGCGATCGATCACCTCGGCGGCGCCGAGCTTCTTGAGGTATTCGCCCTGGTCGGCCTTGCCCGTCGCGGCTGCGACGCGATGGCCGAGCCGGGAGAGCAATGCGACGGCGATGCTGCCGACGCCGCCGGTCGCACCCGTCACCAGCACGCTGCCGTCGCCGGCGCGCAGGCCGTGCCGCTCGAGGGCGAGCACGCACAGCATTGCAGTATATCCGGCGGTGCCTATCGCCATCGCCTGCCGTGTCGTCAACGCGTCGGGCAGGCGAACCAGCCAGTCGCCTTTCAGCCGCGCCCGTTCGGCCAGGCAGCCCCAACGCGTCTCGCCGACCCCCCAGCCGTTGTGCACGAAGCGCTCGCCCGGCCGCCAATCGGCGTGGCTCGATTCGAGCACCCTGCCGGAGCCGTCGATGCCCGCCACCATCGGCCAGCTGCGCACCACGGGGCTGCGATTGGTGATCGCCAGACCGTCCTTGAAATTGACCGTCGAGTGCGCGACCTGCACCAGGACATCGCCTTGCGGCAGTCCTGCTTCGGCGACCTCGCGCACGCCGGCGCGAAAGCCGGCATCGTCCTTTTCCAGCAGCAGCGCCTTGAACATGCTCGACCCTCGCCTCGTACGGTGAGGCAACGATAGCAGCCGCATCTCGAGCCAAAAGACACGGCTTCGAGGTAAAGCGTCGGCCCCGTGGTTGACTCGGCGCCCCGGGCTCGCCTATCCTGCGCGCCGATGCGATTCGCCCTCTCCACGCCCTGCCGCCGCCGTACCCGCGCGGTCGCCAGCGCCCTGCTCCTTCTGGCGATGACCGGTGCGGCATGCGCCGGTAC
>JBDTIO010000258.1:0-2567 GCA_039936375.1 Caldimonas sp.
AGCGACGCGCGCTTCGACCGCATCGTCTCGGTCGAGATGTTCGAGCACCTGCGCAACTGGCCCGAGGCCTTTCGCCGGGTTTCGCAATGGCTCGTTCCGGGCGGCCGCTTCTTCATGCACGTCTTCGCCCATCGCTCGACGCCGTATGCCTTCGTCGACCGCGACGAGAGCGACTGGATGAGCCGTCATTTCTTTTCCGGCGGCATGATGCCGAGCGACGACCTGGCGCTGCGCTTCCAGGACGACCTGAAGCTGGTGACTCGCTGGCGCTGGAACGGCCGTCACTACGCCCGGACCGCGGAGGCCTGGCTCGCCAACATGGATGCGAACCGCGCCGCGCTCCGGCCGCTCTTCGAGTCGACCTACGGCACCGACAACGCGGCGACCTGGTGGATGCGCTGGCGGCTCTTCTTCCTGTCTTGCGCCGAGCTGTTCGGCTATGAAGGGGGCGAGTCCTGGCGGGTGTCGCACTATCTCTTCGAAGCCCGTCCGACAAGGAAAGACGCTGGGCCATGACGCCGTTCGCGCAAGCGGCCTTTTCCGGCATGGCCGCGACGTTCGGTCTGGCGCTCCTCACCTGGATCGCCAGCATGGTGCGGCGCGACGTGAGTCTCGTCGATCGCGTCTGGTCGCTCCTCATCGCCGCGCCTGCGCTCGTCTACGGCATCGTGCTGTCGGGCGCGATCGCACCCCGGTTCATCGTCATGGCGATCGTGCTCGCGCTCTGGGCGATCCGACTGGCCGGCTACGTCTCGTGGCGCAACTGGGGCCACGGCGAAGACCGCCGCTACCAGGCGATCCGCGCCCGCAACGAACCGAATTTCGCGCTGAAGAGCCTCTATCTCGTCTTCGTACTGCAGGCCGTGCTGGCCTGGCTGGTCGCGACGCCATTCCTGGCGGCGCTGTCGCATCGTGCCGTCTGGACGGTGCTCGATTCCCTGGGCGCCCTGCTCGCTTTTTCGGGGTTCGTGTTCGAAGCCGTCGGCGACCAGCAACTGGCGACGTTCAAGGGCGACGCCGCGAACCGCGGCAAGGTCATGGATCGCGGCGTCTGGCGCTACACGAGGCACCCGAACTACTTCGGCGAGTGCTGCGTCTGGTGGGGCTTTTTCCTGATGGCGCTGCCGGTCGGCGGCTGGTGGAGCGTGATTTCGCCGCTCGTCATGACCGGGCTGTTGCTGCAGGTCTCGGGCGTCGCTTTGCTCGAGAAGGACATCGGCGAGCGTCGCCCGGAATATCGCGACTACGTCCGGCGCACCAACGCCTTTTTCCCGGGCCCGCCGAAGCAGCGCTAGGACCCGTCAACAGGCCCTAAGCCGGGGCGACGATGCCGCGATCGATGACCTTGGCGACGAGGACCCTGCCGAGCGCCACCAGCCCTATCGCCACCGCGACCAGCGCGACGCGCGCGCCGAAGGCGTGCAGCAGTGGCCCGATCAGCAGCGGCCCGATCCCCTGGCCGGCGAACAGGCCGCAGGCGAACAGCGCCACCGAGGAGCCGCGCGCCGAAGGCGCCAGCTCGGTGGCCTCGGTCTGCATCGAGTTGTGCAGCATGTAGAAGGAGACGCCGGCGCAGAACATCGCCAGGGCGTCGAGCCACCAGAGCGGCGAGATCGCCAGCGCCGCGTAGCTCAGCGCGGCCACGGTCGAGCCGATCAGGCACATCCGGCGCACGCCGAACAGGCGCAGCAGCCGCCGCACGCTGGCCGCATAGAGCAGGCCGCCGATGCCGAAGGCGCCGAGGACGAGCCCGGTCTCGACCGAGACGACCTGCGAGCCGGGCTCGGTGGTCGTGAGCAGCAGCTCGCCCATGTACGGGAAGAGGCCGTAGAACAGCGTGCCCTCGACGAGAACCGCGCCGTAGAGCCACGGCGCCTTTGGGTTGGCGAAGACACGGCCGTAGAGCGCCGTGAACGAGCCCGTGCCCGCCACGTGGTGCGGCGCCGCCGCGGCCGGCATCGCCGTCCAGGCGATCACTGCCGCGATGGCGCCCAGCACCGCGCCGATGAAGAACGAGCTGTGCCAGCCGAAGGCGACGTTGGCATAGCCCGAGACCACCGAGCCGAGCATTTGCCCGGCGATGATGGCGAACAGCATCCGGCCGATCATCACCTGCCGCTCGGTCATGTCGTAGGTATCGCCGAGCCCGGCCAGAACGAGCGGGATGAGGCCACCGGCACAGATGCCGGCGCAAACGCGGGTCGCGAGCAGGAAGGTGAAGCTGGTCGCGAAGGCGCCCGCCGCCAGCGCGACCGCCAGGCCGGCGATGCACACCTGGATGCAGCGCACCTTGCCGAAGCGGTCGCCGATCGGGCCGAGAAAAGGCTGGGCGGCCGCGTACGGCAGCGCATAGACGATGTTGAGCATCGCCGCGGCCGCCGGCGTGACCGAGAAATAGGCCGCCACCGGCAGCACGATCGGATCGGCCAGGCGCAGCGCAAAGCCGCTCGCGAACGCGCACGCGGCGAAGACCAGAAAGATCGGCATCGAGCGCGCGCTCGATCAGCCGGCGTCGCGCATCAGGCGTTCGATCTCGTCGGCATCGACGGGCGCGCCGCGGCTGATGA
>JBDTIO010000259.1:0-2759 GCA_039936375.1 Caldimonas sp.
ACGATCTGTGAAACGAAGGGCACGCCCTGCACCGCCGAAGCGGCGAGCTTCATCACGTCCTGCAGATAGTTCTGGGCGAGCACGAGCAGCACGCTGCCGATGACCGCTCCGTAGATCGTGCCCATGCCGCCGATCACGACGACGAGCAGGACGTCGAGCATGATCTCAAACGACAGCGTCGTGTCCGGCCCGTTGTAGCGCAGCCAGAGCGCGAGGAGCACGCCGGCGAGCGTCGCGAACAGGGCAGAAACGACGCTCGCCAGCGTGCGGTAGACGACGACGCGGTAGCCGATCGCCTCGGCACGAAAGTCGTTCTCGCGGATGGCCTGCAGGACGCGGCCGAACGGCGAATTTACGATGCGCAGCAGGGCCAGCAGCAGCACCAGGGCCGTCACGAAGACGAAATAGTAGGTGACGAAACGGCCGTCGATTGTGACGCCGAGGAAGGGTTCGGCCGTGTAGACGGTGCCGGGCTGCAGCGCCTCGGGCAGCTTGAACGTCAGGCCGTCCTCGCCGCCGGTGAAATCGGCCAGCTGCGACGCCAGGGTGGCGAACGCCGAGGCGACGGCGAGCGTGATCATGGCGAAGAAGATCGCGCGCACGCGTAAGCTGAACAGGCCGATCACGACCGACAGCAGCAGCGACACGGCGAGCGAGATCGCCACGCCGATCGCGATCGCGGCCCAGGTCGGCCCGATCCGGGTGGCGGCGATGGCCACGCCGTAGGCACCGATGCCGAAGAACATGGTGTGCGCGAAGCTGACGATGCCGGTGTAGCCGAGCAGCACGTCGAAACTCGCGGCGAGAACGATGACGACGACGATCTTCGCGGCGACGTTGAGGGCGCGCACGCCGGGGAAAACGAAAGGCGTGAGCAACAGCCCGAAAAAGATCGCGACGAGCAGCAACGCCAGCCAGCGATTGCGCGGCAGGTCACCGGAGAGGAGATGGCGCAGCATCAGCGGTCGGCCTCTCGCCCGGTCGCCCCGAGGGAGGCCGCGCGCCCTCGGCGGGCAGCGAACGCCAGTGCGCCTGGGGGCTTCATCGGTTCGTCACCGGATACAGGCCCTGCGGTCGCCAGAGCAGGATCGCCACCATGAGGCCGATGTTGGAGAACATCGCCACCTTGGGCTCGATGAAGCCGGTGTAGTTCGCCGTCAGCCCAACCAGCAGGGCGCCGACGAAGCAGCCGGTCGTCGAGCCCAGGCCGCCGATGATGATGACGATGAAGATCAGCACGTTCACCGACGTGCCGATCTGCGGGCTGACGCCGTGCTGGTTGATGCCCCAGAGCGCGCCGCCGAGGCCGGCGAGCGCCGCACCGGCAACGAACACGCCGACGAAGAGGCGGCGGATCGGGTAGCCGAGGCTTTCGACCATCTCGCGGTCCTGCACGCCGGCGCGGATCAGCAGGCCGAGCTTGGTCCGGTTGAGCACGAGCAGCAGCACGAGAAAGACGACGATGCCGACGGCGGCGGCGAGCAGGCGGAATTTCTCGAACGCGACATCGCCGAAAGCGAATACGCCGCGCAGTGCCTCGGGCAACTCGAGGGCAATCGGCGTCGGCCCCCAGATCACCTTGATCATCTCTTCGCCGACGATCATGCCGCCCATCGTGATGAGGATCTGCTTCAGGTGCTGGCCGTAGACCGGCCGGATCAGCAGCCGCTCGAAGGCGATCCCGACGACGCCCGCCACGACCGCGCCGGCGAGCATCGCCGCCGCGACGACGACCAGGTTCTTCGCCACGTCGGCAACGGTCGACCAGTCGGTGAGGCCGGCGAACACGCTCACCGCGAGATAGGCGCCGATGGCGATGAAGACGCCGTGGCCGAAGTTCAGCACGTCCATCAGGCCGAACACGAGCGTGAGACCGGACGCGACGATGAAGATGATCATGCCCATCGCCAAGCCGGCGACCGTGAGCGTCAGCCAGGTCGAAGTCGAGCCGACGGCCGGCCACGCCAGCAGCACCAGCAGCACGACGAGGCCGAGCGGCACGACGTCGAAGCTCGCCTTCGCAATGGTTTCGGCCGACGCCGGCGCGGCGATCTCGACGCTCGACCGGGCGCCGCTCATTGATGCGCCGCCAGCGACAGCCCCAGGAGCCGGCCTTGCAGCGCTTCGTCTTCGGCGAGCTCGGCCATCGCGCCGCGATGCACGACCTGGCCGCCGTCCATCACGGCGACGCCGTCGCCGAGCGCCTTGGCGACGCTGAAGTTCTGCTCGACAAGCAGCACCGTCGTGGCGGTGCGCTTGAGCTCGGCGAGCGCGGCGATAAGGTTGTGCACGATCGCCGGCGCCAGGCCCTTGCTCGGCTCGTCGATCAGCAGCAGCTCGCGCGGCTCGACCATGGCGCGGCCGATCGCCAGCATCTGCTTCTGCCCGCCCGAGAGCTTGCCGGCTGGGTAGAGCCAGAACTTCTTCAGCGCCGGGAACAGGCCGAACAGCCATTCGAGCCGCGCCGTGTCGATCTGCTCGATCGTGCGCGCGCCACGCGCCGCCAGCAGCATGTTCTCGCGGACCGTCAGGTCGCCGAAGATGCCCATGTTCTCGGGCACGTAGCCGATGCCGCGCTGCGCGATCTCGGGCGTCTTGCCGACCAGCGGCGTGCCGTCGAAGACGATCTCGCCTTGCGAGCGTTGCCACAGGCCCATGACGGTGCGCAGCGTCGTCGTCTTGCCGGCGCCGTTTCGGCCGAGCAGCATCGTCACCTGGCCGCGCGGCACCTCGAAGTCGACGCCGTGCAGGATGTGATA
>JBDTIO010000260.1:0-2759 GCA_039936375.1 Caldimonas sp.
TCCCGAGTCGCCTGAGTGCCTTCGACCTGCAGCAGTTCTTTCAGCTGGCGCCCGACGACATCGAGGCGATACGGGAGCGGTTTCGAGTACCGCCGTCTCCCCGGCGCCAGGTCGCGCGGCGATTGAAGCGTCGGGCTACGGGCCTGACCGCAGTCAAGAACATGGCAGGCGACTTCTCGATTGGCGCCCGTCGTCGATGAGCCCGCTCGGCGAGCCCACCGTGACCGATTGAGGACGAGAGAGGCAAGGCTCTATGGAAGACACCGAGGTAGCGCAGCGAGCGCGTTTCGCGCAGGTGGTCGAGGCGCTTCGCAGTAAGCCTAACGTCACATGCGACGAGTCCAACGGGAAGACGTTCGGGCAGTCGGCGCTGAAGGTCAACGGCAAGATCTTCGCCATGATTTCTTCGTCGGATCGCTTCGTTGTGAAGCTGCCGAAGTTGCGCGTGGACGAGCTTGAAGCGCAGGGTATCGGAAAGAAGTTCGAGGTCGCCCAAGGCCGCCCGTTGAAAGAATGGCTGTCGGTTGATCCTGATTCCCGCCAGAAATGGTCGCCGCTTGCGCACGAGGCTTTGCGCTTCGTCGGAGGCGAGGCATGAGCCGCGGCGCATTTGTCGACAAGCCTCCCAGCGAAAGCTCTCGGCATGCCCGACTAACGAATGGGTTCCCCGCGGGCGTCGTCTGTCAGGGAACGAGCAGCTTTGAACGCTCTGCTCGATATCCGTTTGTAGTTTCTTCAGTCCGCACCCTTCGTCGTCGATCGGCGCGATCGACATCACAGCGGTGGTCTTACGCCTAAAGATCCATTGAGGATCGCTGCGCGACCTTCAATGCACAAACTCGCTTGACAAATGGGGAAGCCCTTGTAGTTTGACATGAGCGGCGGCCACGAGCGAACGCTCTAGGTGAGCGAAGCAGCCATGGATGTCGAAGCGCAGCATCGCCATGTCACCTCGACCAAGGCGAAGCCGGGATCTGACGCCAGGTCTTGTACGTCCCCGGCGACGGGATTTCGGCATTGGCCTGCTTCAGCTCACCCGAGCTCGGATAGAACAGATCGCCGGCCACCCGCGGATTGCCGAAGTGGGGCGCCGGCCCCTTGAAGTCGCCAACGAAAGTCACCCGGGCGCAGAGATCGCGCCAGGTCGTTCGCGTCAGCCAGAAGCCCACCTGCTCGCCATTGGCCACGAACAATCTCGTAGACGTTCATGGCGGCAAAGCCCGGCTCGGCCGGTCGCGCTTCGCTCACGTGGCTGAACCTTGCTCCCGGACCGAGCGCAGACCGAACAGGGCCCGATCGTCCTCGCGGACCAGAAAGGCGGAGAGCTTGACCAGCATCTGCTTTTGCAACTCCGGGTACTTGGCCATCATCTCGAGGAGGAAAGCACCTGCCAGCACCGAGCCGGATGCGGGATAGCTTCGGGTACCCGAAGCAAGGCTAGGAAGCCACGCCCAGGACACTCATGCGCCTGGCTAGACGGCCAATGTGGCCGGCAACAGGCGGTCGTACTCCGTCTTGACGACCCGGTAGCACTCGCAGGTTCGCTTTTCCAGCCCTGGACGGTCGAGGACGGTGATGCGGCCGCGCGAATAGCGGATAAACCCCGCTTCCTGCAGCTTGAGCGCGCCCTCGGTCACTCCTTCGCGCCGAACGCCGAGCATGTTCGAGATGAGCGCTTGCGTCATCACGAGTTCGTTACCCTGCAGTCGGTCGAGGCTCAGCAACAGCCAGCGGCACAGCTGCTTGTCGAGAGAGTGGTGCCGGTTGCACACCGCCGTCTGCGCCATCTGCGTGATCAGCGCCTGGGTGTAGCGCAGCAGCAGATGCAGCACCGGCGCGCGATTGAACTCTTCTTTGATGACCTTCGAGGTCAACCGAAAGCCCTGCCCGGCGCTCTGGACGACTGCCCGACTGGGCGTCGATCCGCCACCCATGAAAAGCGAAACGCCGACCAGGCCTTCGTTGCCGACGACCGCGATCTCGGCCGACGCGCCGTTTTCCATGACATAGAGCAACGAGACGATGGCCGTGGTCGGGAAGTACACGTGGCTCATCGTGCCGCCCGACTCGTACATGACCTGGCCGAGCGGCATCTGGACATGCTCGAGCTGAGGCTGCCAGCGCTGCCACTCATCGACAGGTAAGGCCGCGAGGAGATGGTTTTGCTTAGGATTGGCGGTCGAGGTCATCGCTGATCCTGCTGCGTGTGGCGACTGTACGCTGCCGGACAAGCGCCCCGTACCGAGAATGCCTTGCGCGGGGCCATTGCCGAAAGGACTGACGTTGCGGACGCGCTCAGTGTCATAACGCACAGACGGCGCCCAAGACACAACGCAGACTGGGCCATGAATTACAGAACAGAAACCACAAAAACTGTGGCAAAGCCGCGGTGGGATACATCGTCGTCAAACGACGACCCGCTAACGCTGCCGCCGAGCTTTGAGAGTCTCGACGGCCACGCACAGGAATGCATGACGGCAAATGGCACGTGGTTCGATTTGCTACGTCGGTTCGACGGGGTTCGAGCCTTCGTGGCGCCACGTCCGATCAGCGTGGCCGTCGCGATCCTGGCCCCCACCATGATGGCTCTCTGGCTTTGGCCCCCGTTTTCGTCAATTTGAAGTCGTGGAGAAGAAGGTCAGGTTCAAGTCAGGTCCAGGCGGCAAGTTAGCTGTTGCGAGCGAATGTCTGACGAAGCGTCGGTTGAATGGAGCGCTGCAGGAGATGCCCGTGAATGCAGAAGAGCAGTCGAGGCACCG
>JBDTIO010000261.1:0-3180 GCA_039936375.1 Caldimonas sp.
GAAGAACCTCAAACGGGCGACGGTCGTCGGCGAGACGACCGGGGGCGGTGCAAACCCCGGCAAGTTCGTCGCGCTCGATTCGCACTTCGGGCTGATCGTTCCAACCGGCCGTGCCATCAGTCCGATCACGCACGGCAACTGGGAGGGCACCGGCGTGGAGCCCGACGTGAAGGTAAATGCCGACTCCGCGCTGGTTGTCGCCCGGCGACTGGCGCTCACGAAACTCCCCGCCGGCGACGTTGACGAGGCCCGCAAGGCGGCGCTGCAGAAGCGTCTGGACGCTCTGCACTAACTAAGCGAGCACTCGTGATCCGCTTTCAAGTCAACGGCGTTGCATGCACGAGCGACGCGGCCGATGAGACCCCGCTGCTCTACGTGCTGCGCAACGACCTGTTGCTCAAGGGCACGCGGTTCGGATGCGGCCAAGGCGGCTGCGGCGCATGCACGGTGCAGGTGGACGGTCGTGCGGCCTTGTCGTGCGACACGCCGATGTGGGCAGTCGCAGGCAAATCGGTGAAGACCATCGAAGGCCTGGAGTCGGCGCTCGGCTTGAGCCGGCTCCAACAGGCATTCCTCGATGAACAGGCGGGCCAGTGCGGATATTGCCTCTCCGGGGTGATCATGGCTGCGCAGGCGCTGCTCGATCGCAATCCGTGCCCGACTCGCGCACAGATTTGCGAGGCGATCGATGGCCATCTTTGCCGCTGCGGCAGCCACTTGCGGATCCTGCGAGCCATCGAGCTCGCCGTCAGGCGAGGCTCGAATGCGGCGGCCTGAGTCGTCAGTCTCCGCAGCCGTGCCGGGCGCGCCGCACTTCCCGCCTTTGCGCCTGTGCGACTGGCTGAGCGTCGAAAGCGACAACAGCGTTCGTGTCCTTACCGGCAAGGTCGAACTCGGGCAAGGTGTGCTGACCGCGCTCCAGCAAATGGCTGCAGAGGAACTCCGTATGCCCTTCGAGCGGATTCGGATGGTCTCGGCGCACACCGACGTGTCACCGAACGAGGGCTATACGGCGGGCAGCAGAAGCGTGCAAGTCGCAGGCGCCGCCCTTCGCCTCGCGTGCGCCAGCGCATTTCAAAAGCTCCGCGGCGAAGCCGCGGCACGGTTCTCCTCTGGCGAAGTCGAATCGACTTTCGAGGGCGCGTTCTTCCGTCCAGGAGTCGCAGATGTCGTCCGCTATTGCGACCTGGCGACGACGATCGACTGGACCGCGGCCGTTTCCCCTGCAAACGCGGTCGAGCTTCGCGAACCTCATCGCTGGATCGGCAGATCAATCGCCCGCACCGACTTGCCAGCCAAGGTTCGTGGCGCCGCCTTCATCCACGATCTCAGCTTCGACGCGATGTTGCATGGTCGCGTGATACGACCCCCATCGCGCACGGCGCACCTGGTCTCGCTCGACGAGACCGCACTGCGGTCGACGCCGGGCTTGGTCACGGTGGTTCGCGACGGACGCTTCATCGGCGTTCTCGCCGACCGTGAAGAACAGGCGGTCGCAGCCGCGGCGCTTGCTGCGCGCTGCAGCGTCTGGCATGACGAGCATGGCGCCATCGTCGACTTCCGGGCGGTGACGGCGGGAGTTCCGTTGCAAGAAGTGCAACTCGACGACCCGCTCACGAGCGAATCCGTGCTGCTGCGTACTCAGCAAGTCGGCATGCCTCCACCTTGGGGCGGTGACGAGCACATCGTGAGCGCCGAGTACAGCCGTCCCTTCATTGCGCATGCGTCGATCGGCCCGTCCTGCGCGCTTGCCCGCTTCGGTGCCGATGGAGGGCTGCACATCTGGTCGCACAGTCAGGGCGTCTTCCCGTTGCGCTCCGATATCGCGCGCGCCCTCGGCATGCGCGCCGAAGACATCTCCGTCGAGCACGTTCAGGGCAGCGGTTGCTACGGTCACAACGGCGCGGACGATGTGGCGTTCGACGCCGCACTGATGGCGCGCGAAATGCCAGGACGAGTGGTTCGCGTGCAGTGGTCACGTCACGACGAGTTCGCCTGGTCGCCGGTCGGTTCGGCGATGCGCACGCGCATTGAAGCGCGGGTCGACGCAAAGGGGAACGTGGTCCACTGGGAGCTCGATGTGCACAGCGGCAGCCACATGAATCGTCCCGGCTCCTCCCCGGACGGCATCAAGTTGCTGGCCGCGGCCCACCTCGCGAAACCGCTCCCGCTCGGCACGCCGATCGACGCCACAGTCGAACATGGCGGCGGCGGCGATCGCAACGCGCTTGTCGAATACGGCTTTCCGTCGCAAGGGGTTGCCTACCATTTCCATGCACGGATGCCGCTTCGCACGTCGTCGCTGCGCGGACTCGGGGCCTTCGCGAACGTGTTTGCGATCGAGTCGTTCATGGATGAGCTCGCCGGCGTGATGGACATCGACGCGGTCGAGTTGCGGCTCCGCTACCTGAAGGATGAACGCGCCCGCGTGGTATTGCGAGCCGCGCATACCATGGTGGCGGCCGGGCTCGATCAGGAGACCCACCGGGGGCGCGCCATCGGCTGCGGATACGCGAGGTACAAGAACATTGCCGCCTATTGCGCCGTGTTCATCGAGCTGAGCGTCGAGACGCAGGTGCGGCTTCATCGTGTCTGGTGTGCTATCGATGCAGGCCTTGTCATCAACCCCGACGGCCTTGTCAATCAGATCGAAGGCGGGATTCTCCAGGCCGCGAGCTGGACGCTGAAGGAACAGGTCACCTGGAAGCCCGGGCGGATCACTTCGACCGACTGGGAGAGTTACCCGATCCTGCGTTTCAGCGAGGTGCCGGAGATCGAGGTTCGCTTGATCGATGCTGCGAACCATCCAGCGCTCGGTGTCGGCGAGGCGGCGCAGGGTCCGACGGCCGCGGCGATCGCCAATGCGGTGACTCGGGCTCTCGGGTTCCGGCCGCGTCACTTGCCATTCACCCGAGACAGGCTCGTCGCGTTGATCGAATAGCAATATTGGTCGGTCTGCGAACCAGAGGCGGCCCAACCCTCTGGAAGAATTCGACCTCCAAATAGGGACCTGCATGGACAACCGCACGCTCACCCTGGCGCAAGCCAACCAGATCATTGCCGCGGCCCTGGCCCGTTCGAAAGAAGCGGGCTTTCAGCCCATGGCGATCGCCGTGCTCGACAGCGCCGGCAACCTCAAGGCCTTTGCCAGCGAAGACGGCGCCAGCATGTTCCGCTTCG
>JBDTIO010000262.1:0-2894 GCA_039936375.1 Caldimonas sp.
GAAGGCGGGTGACCGTAGTATTCAATGAGCGCGCTGACGAGGACGCTGCCGCCATTGGCAAAGGGCTTCGGGGTTGGATGGAAGTTCGGGATCGGAAGCAATCTGGGGCCACCGGGGAAAGTGCGTAGAACTGCTCTTTATCTTAGTAAAGGCTTTTCGGCGCTCCTCACACTCGCCATCGCCATCGCCATCGCCATCGCCATCGCCATCGCCATCGCCATCGCCATGCCATCGCCATGCCATCGCCGTGCGGCGCATCCCACCGGCTACCTATGCAGCTGCGTGCGAGATGAACATGGGCGGGTTCACTCCCTCACCTCCTGGGTCGGTTTCGGCTCGCTTTCGGCTCGGCTCCTAGTCAGATGTGCGTCATGAACCGACGACAAGATGGAGGACAGGATAGGCTGCGCGCCGGCAAATGGCTGTCAACGGGGCTTGCAAGACAGATCGTTTCGTTTAGCAGGTCGTCGAAAATCGCCGACTGAGCGTCGAAGCCGTCGACCTCGAGTTGCCTTAGGCAGAGGCTGTCATTTACCGTTGCGGCTGGTGCTTTCGGATGATTTCGAGCGCGACAACTTGCCGAACTTGACTGCGTCCTCCGTGTTCCTCGACACTGCATCACTTCACCGCGGCAACCTCTCAGCGTGGCATCGCAGGGCTTCCATCGACATGACCGACCGCCGTTCGAGGGCCACGCTGGTTTGGCTGGCCGCCATGGCTGTTTGCTTCGTGCTGTCAGGCGGAACGGCGCGGGCCGCGGACGCTGGCGCCTCAGCGGTCGCCATCCCGGTTGTGACCTCGGCGGCAGTGAAATCGTCGGCGTCAGCGGCGAGCGCTGCGTCCGTGACGATGGACGACACGAGCAAGGTCTTGCTGACGGTGTTCGTCAGCCCGTTCCTTGGCGTGCTCGCGGCGGTACTGACGACGCGCTACCAACTGCGCCAGCAGCGCGCCGTCGACCGCGACAAGGAACAGGAGCACATCCGTCTCAAGATCCTCAACCCACTGCTGATCGCTGCCGAAGATTTTCTCGACCGACTCACCGACATTGAGCGGCGAAGAAAGGTTCCGGCGAAGGCTGCCGACATGATCCGCTGGTTCGCGCAGGCGAAGCAGCTGCCGCGGCAGGAAGCTGGCCGCCTCGCGTTCTGGGCCAACGACGAAGGCTACTACGCGATGTCGACGCTCTACGTCACGGCGGTCTACTTCTACTACGCCGCGACGATTCGCCGCGACTTTCCGTTCTTCGAGCTCGTTGCCGGTGGCGAAAGCACGCTGCTCTCGCACCTGTCGCAGACGCGCCTGTCGATCGGCGGCAAATTTGGCATCTGGGAAGCGATGCAGGACTCGCTGGGCGCCTACCTCGCCGCCGGCGACGTGGTCAAGAACTATCGCCAGTTCTGCGAGATGATCATCGACGAGAAGGAGGCACCCTGGCTCAACCGACTCGTCGATTTCTACCGTGATGTGCACATGAAGCTCGACGATCACCTGGGCAACATCGACCACTCGCTGCGCGAGCTGATCGAGTTTCTTCGGCTCAATCTCGGCATCCGGGCGATCGCCTATCGCCTCGACCGGGATTCGATCGCGCAGCTGCGTGAGCGCCAGCCGCCGCACGGCGAGATCCCGAAGGCGATGATCGACCGTCTCGAGGCATTGACCGCGCGCGACGCGCTCGGCGAGATCGATTTCGTCGCGGCACTCGTAGGATGTATCGGCCAGGACCTGACCGACGACTACAAGCCGTCGATCCTGAAGTGCGCGCGAAAGAGCCTGGCCTAGGGTCGTGCCGTCTGCGCTGAAGCCGCCCAGAGGGGGAGGCCTGGGCTATCCCGGTGCCGGCGACGGCGCGTCGATGAGTCGTCTCTATGCCGCCGCGTACGACTTTCGCGAGGGCGAGATGCTCCACCTCGACGTCGTGCGATCGGCTGAGCGCGGCGCCCTGTTGAGCGTCGCCGGCTCCAGGCTGCGCATCGCGCCATTTCGTATCGACCGCTGGGGTCAGCGCTACCTGAGCCGTGGCCCGATCGAGATCGACGCCGAAGCACTGGCGCCGACGTTGTATCGCATCATCGCGGTGCACGACTTTCGCGTCGAGGATCGCAACCCCGATCTCGACGAATGCTGCGCCGCCGTGTTCCTAGCCCGGCGGATCGCGGGCCGGTGGGAGGAGGCCGAGGACCACCCGATCGAATGCCGCAGCCTCGCCGTGCTCGGCCAGTTCGACGCGGCGGCGCGGCGGATCGCGCCGGAATGATCGGCAACTGCCCGCTCGACGCCGAGTTCGCTGTCGTCGAGATCACCAACGAGCTGCCGTTCAACCGCCTCGGCGGCGTCGGCAGCGCGATCGCTGGTCTGAGTGACGGGCTTGCTGCGATCGGACTGCCTGCGCTCTGGTATCTCGTTGACCATCACTACACGGCGAGCGAAATCGATCTGCTACTGCGCGAACATAGCAACGTCGCGGTGGGATCGATTGACGAGCTCGCAGCCATCCGCTCGCCGGTTGCCCACCTGCACACCTACAACCACAACCCGGCCATCCTGAAAGCACTCGCAGGCCGACGGACGGTCTTCACGGTGCACTCGCTGCTGCGTTGTGAAGCCGAGTCGAACGCCATCGACCTCGGTTGGGCCGTGCAACGGCAGGAGCATCTCATCGCCGCCTGCGACGAGGTCGTCCTCGTCTCCGAGGCTGAGCTCGGCCACTATCGCCGTCTCGGTTACGAAAAGCTGAATGCTCGGGTTCACGTCATCTACAACGGCGTCGCGCACCGGGCGTTGCCGCCAGCGCGGCCGCCGCGACGTGCGCTCGGGTTTTGCGGACGCCTCGTGCCACGCAAGCGCCCGGAGTACGTGCAACTGATCCTGAAGGAGGCGGGCTTCGAGGC
>JBDTIO010000263.1:0-3523 GCA_039936375.1 Caldimonas sp.
GACTGCAGCACGGACGGATCGGGAACGAGGTCGTAGAGCGCCTGCTTGAGGAAGGTCGCGCCGAGGAAGTTGCGCACCGTCGGGTGCGTGACCCGACCCGGGTGGCGGCGGGCCCACTCGAGCAGCGCCGGCGCCGACTTCGGCATGTCGGCCAAGCTGTAGCGCGCGCTGTCGTAGATGTAGACGAACTGCGCCATGCGCCAGGGCGCCGCGAAACCATCGATCGGCACGGTGAAGTCGATCAGGTTGGAGCACTTGTGGACGGTGTCGACATAGCGGTAGTTCGGCAGCGTCTGCGCGAAGGGGCCGTAGAGCAGACCTTGCGTCTTCATGGCGAGAAAGTTCGGTCCGTTGATCCAGATGAGGTCGACGCTGCCCCCGGATTCGCGCCCGGCGCTTTTCTCGGCGACGACCCGGGTGACCGCCTCGGCCGTGCGGTTCAGCTTGACCTGCTCGATCGTGATGCCGTAGCGCCGCTTGACCTCGCCGCCCGCCCAAGCGATGAAGGCATTGGTGCGGTCGTCGCCACCCCAGGCGTTCCAGTAGACGGTCTGTCCCTTGGCGGCGGCGACGATGCTGGGCCAGGAACGGCTCTCCGGCGCACCTTGCGCGAGGAGCACGCAGGCGGCGAGAGAGGCTGCCACCGTGAGGCGCAAGACACTCAAGGGTGTGCCCTCCATCGAAGTTTTAGCAAGCGGTCGACCGACCACGCCCCTGCGCAGCGGCTGCAAATGCGATCGAACGAGCATTCATCGCGGAAACTCCATGAAAGGGATGATGTGAAGCGCCAGCGCACCGAGTGCGTCCACAAAGGAGATAGTTCGCCATCCCGTGTGCTTTAGTTACACCGCGCGAGGAATTCTTTTTTGCGTTCGCTGTAACCGACCCGGGCAGGCGACCGAACTTTAAGAGGCGATTTGAACGAAATCGAGGAAAACCTCCGCGCGTTGCTGTTGCTCGCCCTGAACGGCAACGACATCGCCTACGTAGGATTTTTGACGCAAAGCAGCGTTCACTTGCGCGCCTGTTTCCGCCGCCGGCTCGCGGCGTTTCCGGACGACGTGGAGGATCTCGTGCAAGAAACCCTGCTCGCGCTGCATAACCAGCGACACACGTACCGGCCTTCGGAGCGGCTGACGCCTTGGCTCTACGGGGAGTGTGCAAACCCGGGAGTCATTTCCGGTGTTTCGAGTCGCTCTTCCCTGCCTCGTTGCCGTCTCTCGAATCGGGGTCGAAGGCATGTACCAACGTTGAAGTTGCGCACGTCCTGACCATTGAGCACGGCGCAGCGTACTTGCAACAGGCTATGGGCTCCGCGACGCGTCCATCGCATATGGCCGTTGCGCTTCATGCGCTGACCCACCACGTGGTCTACTGCCGACTCAGCGCCTGCCGACGAGATGGGTAGGCCTTGAGCACGCCGTGCGGCATAGTCCGTGAGCAGCGGTTTGCCGCGCTCGAGGTACATGATCAGCTTGCCCAAGACGTTGGAATTGCCGGCCCATCCGGTCTCGCGTCGCAGCGAGCCCAGCCTCGCCAGACATCGGTCGCCATCGCCGTGCCAAAGGAACCACTTGGCTCCAATGTTGCGCGACTACCTGCAGGAACACGGCTACCGCGTCACGGCGAATTGATAACCCATTCTTTCGAGGCTTTCTGCCCAGAAGAGATTTGCAAATCACCTCGATTGCGAGCGTGGAGCGCTTCGCGATTAGCGAGGTAGTCGCGTGCTGGGCTGCGGATGTCAGCGTCGAACCATCCGGTACTACCAGCGGCGCCAGTTGTTGGCACAGCCGGAGCGTCTACCGAGCGCGATTGGGCGCTACCCGCCAGACGCACTCACTCGTCTGCGGTTCATCAAGCGTTCGCAGTCACTCGGCTTTTCGCTTGACAATATGCAGGCTGCTGTCCCTGGACGATGGTCAATCTTGGCAGCGCGGCGAAGAAAATAGGCGAACACAAGCTGGCAGACGTTCGGGAGCGCATACAGACGCTGCAGGCGCTCGAAGTCGTGCTGCAGCAGTCAGTGAGTCAGTGCTCGACTTCCAGGCGCAAGGTCAGCTGCCCACTCATCTAGGCGTTGATGCATTCCGAAAATCCACACGCCCGGCACGTTGAGCGGCGTTGCTCATGGCACCAGTATGGTCCCGCGTCCCGTTGACGTTGACTCCGCCGCGCCACCGATGAGAGAATGAAGGCGCTCCGGGGTGCACGCAAGAGCGTGCTGAGATGGTGAATCCGAACCCGCGAACTTGAACCGGTTAGTACCGGCGGAAGAAGAGCTGTCACTCCCTGATCTTTTGGCCCAAGTGCCTGAGGTCGCCGGGGTCACCTTCGGAGCACCTGTAGCCACTGGTCCGAAGGAGCCCGATGAACGCACCCGACAAGCTCGACACCTTGCTCTCGCTCACGCGCGAGCCGTTTCCTGCATCCCGCAAGGACTACCTGACCGGATCGCGGCCCGACCTGCGCGTGCCGGTACGCGAGGTGGTGCTGAGCAACTGCGAGACGGTCTCGCTCTACGACACCTCGGGCCCGTACACCGATCCGGAGACGCCCGTCGATGTTCGGCGCGGTCTGGCGCCTTTGCGCAGCGCCTGGGTCGACGCGCGCGGCGACACCGAAACGTACGCCGGCCGCGTCCGCCACGCGCTCGACGACGGCGTCAAGCGCGAGGCCAGGGAGGCCGAGCACATCGAAACGTTGCGGCGAGACGCTGCGGCTTTGCAGCGCGATCCGCGCCGCGCGAGGTCCGGTTCCAACGTCACGCAGATGCACTACGCGCGACGCGGCATCGTCACGCCGGAGATGGAGTTCGTGGCTCTGCGCGAGAACGGCAAGCGCGAATGGATGCGCGAATACCTCGGCAACCCCGAGCGCGAGCAGCGCCTGCGCGGCAACCCGATGGGCGCGCAGCTGCCCGCCATCGTCACCCCTGAGTTCGTACGCGACGAGGTCGCCCGCGGTCGCGCCATCATCCCGGCCAACATCAACCACCCCGAGGTCGAGCCGATGGCGATCGGCCGCAACTTTAAGGTCAAGATCAACGCCAACATCGGCAACTCGGCGGTGACGTCGAGCATCGAGGAGGAGGTCGAGAAGCTGGTCTGGGCGATTCGCTGGGGCGCCGACAACGTGATGGACCTCTCCACCGGCCGCAACATTCACACCACGCGCGACTGGATCGTGCGCAACTCGCCGGTGCCGATCGGCACGGTGCCGATTTACCAGGCGCTCGAGAAGGTCGGCGGTGTGGCCGAAGACCTCACCTGGGAGATCTACCGCGACACCCTGATCGAGCAGGCCGAGCAGGGTGTCGACTACTTCACCATCCACGCCGGCCTGCGCCTGGCCTTCATCCACCTGACCGCGAACCGCCGCACCGGCATCGTCTCGCGCGGCGGCTCGATCATGGCCAAATGGTGCATCGCGCATCACAAGGAGAGTTTTCTCTACACGCACTTCGAGGATATCTGCGACGTCATGAAAGCCTACGACGTGAGCTTCTCGCTCGGCGACGGAC
>JBDTIO010000264.1:0-2612 GCA_039936375.1 Caldimonas sp.
CGGCGCACGCCGGCGCCGACATGAGCGACCCGGAGATGAGCGCCGGCGACTTCGATGGCCGCCCTGCCCGGGGCGACGCCGGCCTGCTCGCCGGTCTGGTTCTGCGCGACAACCTGCGCTTTCGCAAGCGCATCGAGCACGTCTATCGCTATGCGATCGCGCAGGCCGAGCGCGAGATCATCATCGCCAATGCCTACTTCGTTCCCGGCGTCGCGCTGCAGCGGGCGCTCGTCAAGGCGGCCCAGCGCGGCGTGAAGATCACCTTGCTGCTGCAGGGGCGCTACGAATATTTCATGCAGCACCACACCAGCCGCGCGATGTACGGCCTGATGCTCGACGCCGGCATCGAAATCATCGAATACGAGCCGAGCTTCCTGCACGCCAAGGTGGCCGTTTTCGACGGGCCGCAGGGCGCGATCGCGACGGTCGGCTCGTCGAACCTTGACCCGTTCAGCCTGCTGCTCGCGCGGGAGGCCAACGTCTTCATTCGCGACGACGCGTTCGCCGCCGAGTTGCGCGGCCACCTGCTCGACGCGGTGAAGAAAGTCGGCGTGCGGATCGAATCGAAGACGCACCGCAAGCGACCCTTCGGCACGCGCAGCCTCGCCTGGCTGGCCTACACGATGATGCGCATCGCGCTCTTCGCGACCCGGCATCGTTATTGACATGGTGGCTCCACGCTCTCTTCGTTCGCCGCCGGCCGAGTGGGCGCGGCTGGCCTCGGGGCGGCCCGGCGGCCGGCCATCGTGGAAGATTTGATCGTCCAGCGCCGCGAAGGCCTGTACTGCCCGCCGGGCGACTTCTACATCGATCCGTGGCGCCCCGTCGATCGCGCCGTCATCACGCACGCGCACGCCGATCACTCGCGGCGCGGCCATGCGCACTACCTGGCGGCGGCGCCGGCCGAAGGCGTCTTGCGCACGCGGCTCGGCGAGATCGATCTGCAGACGCTGCCCTACGGCCAGGTCATCGACCACCACGGCGTCCGCGTCAGCTTGCACCCGGCGGGCCATGTGCTCGGCTCGGCCCAGGTTCGCGTCGAGCACGCAGGCCGCGTCTGGGTCGCCTCGGGCGACTACTACCTCGCCGGCGACCGCGACGACCCGCGCGAAGACAACGCCACTTGCGCGCCGTTCGAGCCGGTGCGTTGCCACTGCTTCATCACCGAGTCGACCTTCGGCCTGCCGATCTATCGCTGGCAGCCGCAGGCCGAGCTGTTCGCCTCGATCGATGCCTGGTGGCGCGCTAACGCCGACGCCGGCCGCGCCAGCCTCTTGATGGGCTACAGCTTCGGCAAGGCACAGCGCATCCTGAAGGGCGTCGACCGCACGATCGGGCCGATCGCAGTGCACGGCGCGGTCGAGCCGCTCAATCGTGCCTATCGCGCTGCCGGCGTCGACATTCCCGAGACGCCGCTGGTCACCGAGATCACCGACAAGTCGATCTTCAAGCAGGCGCTGATCGTCGCGCCGCCATCAGTGCAGGGCTCCGTGTGGACGCGCCGCTTCGGCGAGCACAGCGACGCCTTCGCGAGCGGCTGGATGCAACTGCGCGGCGCGCGGCGCCGCCGCTCGGTCGACCGCGGCTTCGTGCTCAGCGACCACGCCGACTGGCCCGGCCTGCAGCGCGCGATCAAGGCGACCGGCGCCGAGCGCGTCGTCGTCACGCATGGCTACGAGGCGGTGATGGTGCGCTGGCTGACGGAGCAAGGTCTCGAGGCGAGCGCCTTCGAGACCGAGTACGGCGACAACGACGACGATGCGCCGGGCGAGGCGTCAGGCGAGGCGTCAGGCGAAGCGACCGGCGATGTGTCCGCCGTCGTCTCGCCCGACGAGCCGAGCGGCGACGACGTCGCATGAAGCGCTTCGCCCGCCTCTTCGCCGAGCTCGACCAGAGCACCGCGACGTCGGCGAAGGTCGACGCCCTGAAGCGCTACTTCGCCGGCGCCGCGCCGCGCGACGCGGCGTGGGCCGTGTATTTCCTCGCCGGCGGCAAGCCGCGCCAGGTCGTGCCGAGCGGCGTGCTGTGGGCGGTTGCGTGTCGCGGCGCCGGCATTCCGGAGTGGCTCTTCGATGCCTGCTACCAAGCCGTCGGCGACTTCTCGGAGACGGTGGCGCACGTGCTGCCACCGCCGGCGCACGAGAGCGATCTCGGCCTGGCCGAATGGGTCGAGGAGCGTCTTCTGCCGCTGCGTGGACTGGCGTCCGAAGAACAGGCCGCGCGTGTCGCCTCGTATTGGGACGAGCTCGACACGCCGAGTCGCTTTCTCCTCAACAAGCTGATCGGCGGCAGCTTTCGCGTCGGCGTCAGCAAGCTGCTGGTGCAGCGCGCGCTCGCCGCGGGCGCGAGCGTCGACGCCAAGCTCGTCGCGCAACGCATGATGGGCTACACCGACGGCCGCGTCACGCCGAGCCCCGAGCGTTACCTGCAGCTCACCGCGAGCGGCGACGTCGGCCCGCTCGACCTCGGCCAGCCGTACCCCTTCTTCCTCTCGCACCAGCTCGATCTCGTGGCCGCCGACTTCGAGGCCAGGCTGGGCACGCCTGCCGACTGGATCATCGAGTGGAAGTACGACGGCATCCGCGCGCAGGTCGTCAAGCGCGCCTCGCAGG
>JBDTIO010000265.1:0-2930 GCA_039936375.1 Caldimonas sp.
TGTCGGGCGAAGCGACGTTCGACGCCAACGCTGCTGAGCCGATCTCCAACAAGGTGTTCGTTCATTTGCGCGCAGCAACCCTTGCCTACGTCGCGTCGGCGCGGTCGGGCCAACACGAGCCCGACCACACCGTCAAGCCAAGAGCGGCGGCCAGCACCGAACTCGAAAAGGGGGCGCAGCATATCGCCGCCATTCAGTCTTTGGAGGGCGAGAGCGCCGGTCGGGTGGGGACGTCGGTCTCCTCTCCGGATCCGATCAAACGAACCGTCGCCGCACCGCTGCGAAAGCTCGTGGCTGAGTGGACTACACCCAGCCGAGATTCTTAGCCCAGCGTTCTGGGACGCGGCCTTGTGGGTGGGCTCGCTTCTTGCCCGCTTGCAGACACTTCAAAAATCTGGCGCCCGATACGCGGTCGTCGCCAATGACCGTTTCCATTTGGTTTGCCGATCGCACGGGTCTGCCGCGGAGTCAGCTGCCCCTTCTTGGCCACTGTGCGTGTCCACAGGCGCGTGCGACCTTGGATCACGTGCCAAGACGAATCGCGCCGAGCTCGGGCCGAGTGTGACGAAGGACAACGCCTCCGTCGAACTGGGCAGTGAAACGACACTGCCGAGTGGCGTGAAGATCAGGATCACTGCACCGTCCGATCCCGCACGTCCCTGGCAGGCGATGGAGACCAAGCAAGGTTGGCATGTCGGTCGACGGCACGCACCACCGGCTGAACAAGGGGCGGTGCTCTACTACGGTGGGAAGCCCGTTCCCGTGCAACTTTGCGAGGCTGATGCGCGTGAGCTCGCCGCGGCCCTGAACAAAGTGAGGCCGGGAACCTATCGCCGCTAGTCGCGACGACCTACTTGGTCTTGTTCGCGGAGCCGCTCAAGGCGTCGCCGCCCGAAGCAGTCTTCGTATCCGACGTCGATTCGCTTGTGTTGCCCGGGGGTCGCCCTGGTTTGCCTGGTCGCGGCTGTAGTTCCTGCCCGTGGAGCCGTTGCCAAAATCGCCTGGGATCGCGCGGGAGCCCTGGGTGGCGGCATAGGATCGAGCAGACACATGGCTGTCGCGCCAGAAGTGAGGGCCGTGATCATCACTCGGGGCTTCGTTGCCGCGTATTGAACGCCAGTCGTTGCCGGTGTTTCCGCCGTGGTGGCCGTAGCTTTCGCAACCTTGCCGCGGGGAGGAATCGTGTCCTGGCCGCGAGCCGAAATCGGCATCGTCGCGGCCATAACCGCCCGGCGCGCCTTGCCAGTCGGTGCCGCTGCTCGATCCCTCGCCCCAATCCTGCGGGGAGCCGGCGCGCGGTCAGGCCGCGCGCGCTCTGCACGGTGCTGGTCAGCTCACCCCTCGACGCCGTAGTAGCCGTTGACGCGCCTGCCGTAGTTCGCATCGAACTCGGGAACGTCCTGGTATTGGTACTTTGGAGCCTTTTCAAGGCGAGCTTTGTCCAAAGGCACGACATATCCTTCCCGAGACGTGTCGTACTTCAGCATGTTCCAAGGAATCGGATAGCGATCCGTATCGATGCCCAGAAACCCCCCGAACTCCATGACCGCATAGCGGACCTGCCCGCTACGTTTGTCGATCATGAGGTCGTCGATCGAGCCGAGCTTGTCCCCGGAATTGTTGTAGACGTTGGTGCCTTCGACCTTTTCGGAAGAAATCACGTCGCCAAGAGTCATGTTGCTTGATGTCATGTGCCGCTCCTGTAGTAGGTCGGCGAATCGCCGACCCTCGTTTATCTCTTTCTTCGGTCGCCGGTGCGATCGGGCTGCGAGCCGCTTGTTCGTAGGAACAAAAACCTTCGAATGCTTGGATGAAGACCGTCATTTCAGACGGCACGCTCGCCATCGGCAGAAGGCCTTTGAAGATCAAGGCTATTTCTCGGCGCGCGTCGAAGCCTGCATCGACCGCCGGCTCACCAGCACGCGCTTGCGCCCCGACCGGCTGGCCGATCAGGGGCTTTACGCGAGGATCTGCACGGCCTCGAAAATTTCGGCGTTGCGCTCCGCGCATCCGCCGATCCGAACTTCGTTATGTGGCCGACGAGGCCACCGAAGTCGTCGAAGACCTCAGGCGCATATTCGACATGGGGACTTCGAGACGAGACGGTCGTAGCTCGAAGTGCTACATCGCGAGTCTCTTTGTCACAAGGGGGCGAACGCTCCAGCGCCCACGCCGACTCAGACGGGACGCAGTTTTTCTTTTTGCCAATCAGTCGGGCCGCGCTCCAGCGCGTGTTCGTCGCTAGATCAGCGCAAGCCGAAATAGCCGGCGATAAAAAGAATGATGACGACGAGTCCGACAAGCCAAATGATTCTGTTCATGTGCCCTCCAAGACGTTGGACGACGCCTAGCGTAGCGGTTGCGGGACGCCCACCTGGTAGGACATCGCCGCAACGTCGGCAATGCGGCCCCAGGAACGACCTCGGCCAAATGGCCTTTCGGATGCCGCGCATCAGCTTCCTGCCAGTCGCCTCGTGCAGATCTCTTTCGTGGCGCTGAACAGGCGCCTCAACCCGGTCGCCTGGTCGCCGAGGCTTAGTGGCGAGTGGGGGAGTCAGTTTGGGAGACTGGCGCGTTCGGCGGTTTCGCGCCGCTCGTCGAAGGATGCAAGAGTTCGTCCTGGAGCTCGCCGGGAAGGGTATCGAGCGGCTGCTCGCTGACTTCGACCTGACTTGGCACGGTGTCAAACTTGGACCACGCGTCGACCGGGCCATCGCCCGAAAGGCCCGGCTTGGCCGGCATGGAACTGGCTCGCGAGGCCCTTGTCGGCGCCTTGCTCGCAGGGGCACTGGGCGCAGCGGTGCGTGAAGCCCGTCGTGATCCCATGAGGTCGGCCAAACGGATCGGACGCGTAAAGAAAATGACAAGCCACCGCCAGGGTGCAAATTGCATGGTGTCTCCGAGTTGCCGTACAGCTTATCGATTCGGAC
>JBDTIO010000266.1:0-4641 GCA_039936375.1 Caldimonas sp.
TGGTCCGCTCGGCCGACAAGTTCGCACCTTTTGCTGCCGCCGTTCGGCGCGATACCGAATCCGTGCTCGCCAACTACGACATCGCCGACAAGGCGACGCGAGCGACCTGATCGGCTTGCTGGCAACGCTCGACTATCTCGACGGCCGCTACGACAGTGCCTTGCGGCGAATCGCCGAGCTCCGGGCGTTGCCGGACAAGCCGGCCGACAAGCTGATCGCGGCGATGAGACTGAAGGCGATGAGCCAGGCGGCGAAGGCCGACGGGCCGACCGGCGAGGCCTATCGGCGCGACGTTGGCGCGGCAATACGGCGCGAGCTCGACCCCTTGTCGTATGCGGTGGTCGAAAACAACGTCAAGGAGGGCAAGGAGGGCGCCGAGTTGATCGGCGAGGCGCTGGTGCTGGGCCGGATCCGCGAGGTGATCCAGCCCATCTGGTGTCGTCACGACACGCTTCGCGCTGGTCGACGTGTTGCCGATCAAGCAGACGCTGGTGACGCGTATGCCGCCTACCTTTCGGCGCACACCGTCGCCAAGGCCGACATCTGGGCTGTCCGCGATGTCACGCTGAAGCCGGCGCAGACGCACGGCAGCGTCGTCATCGGCATCTGGGACAGCGGCGTCGACACGCCGCTCTACGCCAAGCAGATCGTCCGCGACGGCGGCAAGGCCGCCGTCATCGCTTTCGACAAGTTCAGCCGCCCATCCTCGGGCGAGCTGATGCCCTTACCGGCGGCGGCCCAGGCCCGGGTCGCCGAGATGACGGGCCGGATCAAGGGCGTCTCCGACTTGCGTTCGAACATCGACAGCAAGGAAGCGGCAGCCGTCCAAGCCTATCTGTCGGGCCTGACGGCCGAGCAGTACAAGCCGGCGATCGAGGAGCTCGGCATGGCGGGCGTCTACTCGCATGGCACGCACGTCGCCGCATCGCCTTGGCCGGCAATCCGGCGGCGCGGCTCGTCGTCGGTCGCATCGAGTTCGGCTACACGCTGAAGCCCGACCCCTGCCCGAGCCGCGAGCTCGTCGAGCGCGATGCGCGGGCCTCGCAGGCCTACGTCGATTTCTTCAAGGCGCACCACGCCCGTGTCGTCAACATGAGCTGGGGCGTCAGCATCGGCGACGTCGAGTCGGAGCTCGAGAAGTGCGGCATCGGCAAGACCGCTGAGGAGCGCAAGGCGATCGCCCGCGAATACTTCGACATCCAGAAGGCGTCGCTGACTCGTGCCTTTGCCAGCGCCCCGGAGATCCTCTTCGTCGCCGCCGCCGGCAACAGCAACAACGACGCCAGCTTTACCGAGTCGGTGCCGAGCGGAATCGTCCTGCCCAACCTGCTGACGGTAGGTGCCGTCGACAGCGCCGGCGAGGGAGCGTCGTTCACCAGCTACGGGCCGACGGTGAAGGTTCACGCCAATGGCTACCAGGTGGAAAGCTATCTGCCGGGCGGCCGCAAGGTCGCGCTCTCGGGCACGTCGATGGCATCGCCCGAGGTCATCAATCTCGCCGGCAAACTGCTCGCGGTGAACCCGAAGCTGACGCCGGCCGAGCTGATCCGCATCATCACCACGTCGGCCGATCGCTCGGCCGACGGCCGGCGCAACCTCGTCAATCCGAAGAAGGCGCTGGCCGCCGCGACGGCCGCCTGATCAGAGCACTTCGGAGGCGAAGTCGGCGAGGCGCGAGCGCTCGCCGCGGGCCAGCGTGACGTGGCCGGAATGGGCCCAGCCCTTGAAGCGGTCGACCGCGTAGGTGAGGCCCGAACTGCCCTCGGTGAGGTAGGGCGTGTCGATCTGCGCCAGGTTGCCGAGGCAGACGATCTTGGTACCCGGGCCGGCTCGCGTGATCAGCGTCTTCATCTGCTTGGGCGTCAGGTTTTGCGCCTCGTCGATGATGACGAACTTGTTGAGGAAGGTGCGGCCGCGCATGAAGTTCAGGCTCTTGATCTTGATCTTCGAGCGGACCAGGTCGTTGGTCGCGGCACGACCCCATTCGCCGCCGCCGCTGTCGGTCTTCGAGAGGACCTCGAGGTTGTCGTCGAGGGCACCCATCCACGGGCCCATCTTCTCTTCCTCGGTGCCGGGCAGAAAACCGATGTCCTCGCCGACCGGCACCGTGACGCGGGTGACGATGATCTCGGTGTAGCGACGGTCGTCCATCACCTGGGCCAGGCCCGAAGCGAGCGACATCAGCGTCTTGCCCGATCCGGCTGTGCCGGTCAGCGTGATGAAGTCGCACTCCGGATCCATGAGGAGGTTCAGGCCGAAGTTCTGGTCGCGGTTTCTCGCCGTGATGCCCCAGACCGAATTCTTCTGATGGGTGTAGTCCTTGAGCGTTCGAAGCACTGCCGTCTTGCCGGTGATCTCGATCACCTTCGCATAGAGCGACGCGGCGCCGGGCGCTTCGAGATAGACGAACTGGTTGATCAGCAGTAGCGGCACGACCGGGCCGCTGACCCGGTAGAAGGTGAGGCCGCCTTGCTGCCAGCTCTCGACCGTCTTGCCGTTCTTGTCCCAGAAGTCAGCCGGCAACGGCAGCACGCCGGTGTAGAGGAGGTCGCCGTCCTCGAGCGTCTTGTCGTTGAAATAGTCTTCCGCCGGCAGGCCGAGGGCACGCGCCTTGATGCGCATGTTGATGTCTTTCGACACCAGCACCACGTTGCGTCCCGGCTGCTGCTCGCCCAAGGCCTTGACGACGCCGAGGATCTGGTTGTCGGCCTTGCCCTGAGGCAGGCCCTCGGGCAGGCTGACGTTGATCAGGTCGGTCTGGAAGAACAGGTTGCCGCCGGCGACCCGATGGCCGGTACGGCTGAGCGGAATGCCCTCGGCGCGGCCGGATGCATTGCGCGTCGGCATGTTCGAAGCGAGCGCGTCCAGGTCGCGACTGACCTGACGGGCATTGCGTGCCACCTCGGTCATGCCGCGCTTGTGCCCGTCGAGCTCCTCCAGGGTGATCATGGGCAGGTAGATGTCGTGCTCTTCGAACCGGAACAGCGACGTCGGGTCGTGCATCAGCACGTTGGTGTCGAGGACGAAGAGCGTTGTCGGGCCGTTGCCGCGCGGCTTCCTCTCGCGCTCGGGGCGGGCCTGCGTCAGCGCGGGCCGAGGCGCCTGAGTGACAGCCGGCGGCGCAGTCGCTCCTGGCAAGTGGCCTTCGTTCGACAGCTCGAGGACGGCCGGTGCGACGGGTTCTTCTGCCGGCCGGTCCCGGCGTGCCCGCTTGCCGGCGACGACCGGCGTCTCGAACGCTTCCGGGCTCAGGAAATCGGCGCGCTTGGCCGGTGGCTTGGGCAGGGGCATGAAGATCTCGTTCGGTGAGCAGCGAGCGGCGAGGGGCCGGCACGACGGGCGCGAGGTTGGCTTCGCCGGCGCGCCCCAGCCGCGACGGCGGGCCTCAGCCTGCTTTCTTGATGGCCTTGACGGCTTTCAGGACTTCCTCGACGTGGCCATTGACCGTGAGGCCACGCCATTCGGCGCGCAGGACGCCGCTGCCGTCGATCAGGAAGGTGCTTCGCTCGATGCCCTTCACCTTCTTGCCGTACATGATCTTGTTCTTGACCACGCCGAACATGTGGCAAAGCTTTTCTTCGGTGTCGGCGATCAATTCGAACGGCAGCTCGAGGTTCTGCTTGAAGCGATCGTGCGACGCCATGTTGTCGCGCGATACGCCGAAGAGCACGGCGCCGGCCTTGAGGAACTCTTTGTAGTGATCGCGAAACTGCATCGCCTCGGTGGTGCAGCCCGGAGTGTTGTCCTTGGGGTAGAAATAGAGGACGACGATCTTGCCGGCGTAGGCCTGCGGCGTGAACTTCACCCCTCCCGTTGCAAGCGCTTCGAATTCCGGTACGGGTTTGTTGAGGGCAGGCGTCATGAAGCTCGCTGATTTCACTGCCCGCGTTGCGGGGCGTAACCGTCGATTATAGGGCTTGGGATGAGCCCTTCGGCAGCGGCCTAACGGTCACGTCGCGCTCGGCGCGGCGCTGAACAGCAGGGCGGCGATCACCGACCTTCCTTCGGCGAGGAGGACGTTGTAGGTGCGGCACGCGGCGGCGCTGTCCATCGTCTCGAACCCGATGCGGGCGTCGATCAGTGGCCGCAGCAGCGCCGGCGCAGGAAAACGCAAGCGCGCGCCGCTGCCGAAGATCACGAGCTCGGGAGCGAGCGCGGCGAGCTGCGCAAAATGCGCCGCCGTCAGCGTCTCGAAGTTGGCAACCTGCCAGGGCAGGACCGCGCCACGCCATGGCACGACGACGCTCTCGACCCAGGTCACGGCGTTGACGACGACGCCGTCGGGCCCGTGCCGGGCGATCGCGTTTTGTCCTTCCATGCGGTCCGCGCGCATCTTCATGCGCCGATTATCGGAGAGTGCGCCGGCGTTCTCGGACCTCGCGCGCGACCCCTGTGGTCAAATATCCGGCTCCTTCTCGCCGTGCAGTTCTTCGCTGGAGTCCCTTCCGTGCAGCCCCTTCTCAAGTCGGCCAAGCTCGCCAACGTCTGCTACGACATCCGTGGCCCGGTGCTCGAGAAGGCGCGGCAGATGGAAGAAGAGGGCCAGCACATCATCAAGCTCAACATCGGCAACCTGGCCGTGTTCGGGCTCGAGCCGCCCGACGAGATCGTGCAGGACATGATCCGCAACCTGCCGAACGC
>JBDTIO010000267.1:0-2531 GCA_039936375.1 Caldimonas sp.
CGGTGCTGACGAATCTGTTTGGAACGCCGGAGCGAGTCGCCCGGGCGATGGGTGGTTCTCAAGCCAGCGATCTTCGCGACATCGGCGAACTGCTCGCCAATCTCAAGGAGCCCGAGCCACCGAAGGGCGTTCGCGACGCGGGTCGCCTGTTGCAGATGGCCAAGACGCTGTGGACGATGCGGCCGGCCCGAATCGACCGCGCGAATTGCCGCGAAGTCGTCGTCGACGGTGAGGCGATCGACCTGTCGAGCCTGCCGATCCAGGTTTGCTGGCCGGGCGACGCCGGGCCCCTGATCACCTGGGGCCTGGTCATTACCCGCGGCCCGCAAGGCGTCCCTGCGACACGCAAGCGGCAGAACCTCGGCATCTACCGGCAGCAGGTGATCGGACGCCGCCAGGTCGTGATGCGCTGGCTGACCCACCGCGGCGGAGCCCTCGATTTCCGCGAGTTTGCAGCGAGCCGTCCGGGCGAGCCTTTTCCGCTGGCGGTGGCGCTGGGCGCGGACCCGGCGACCATCCTCGGCGCCGTCACGCCCGTGCCCGACAGCTTGTCCGAATACCAGTTCGCGGGCCTGCTGCGTGGCGCTCGAACCGAAGTGAGTGACTGTTCGGTCGGCGACGGTGGGCTGATGTTGCAGGCACCGGCGACCGCCGAATTCGTTCTCGAAGGGCATATCCGGCCAGCGAGTGGGGGGTTCGCATCGACCAGTGAGCACGGCGTGCCGATCAAGGAGATCGGCGGCTATCTGCACGCGCTCGAGGGTCCGTTCGGCGATCACACCGGCTACTACAACGAGCAGGAATGGTTTCCGGTCTTCGAGATCGCAAGACTGACGCACCGGCACGAGCCGATCTATCACTCCACTTACACCGGCAAGCCGCCTGATGAGCCGGCCGTGCTCGGCGTCGCTCTGAACGAAGTCTTCGTTCCCATTCTCAAGAAGCAGTTTCCCGAGATCATGGACTTCTATCTGCCGCCCGAGGGTTGCAGCTACCGGATGGCGATCGTCAGCATCGCCAAGCGGTATCCCGGTCATGCGAAACGGGTGATGTTCGGCATCTGGAGCTTCCTGCGCCAGTTCATGTACACCAAGTTCATCGTCGTCACCGACGACGATGTGAACATTCGCGACTGGAAGGATGTCGTCTGGGCGATCACGACCCGGGTCGATCCGGTGCGTGACACCGTGCTGGTCGACCATACGCCCATCGATTCGCTCGACTTCGCCTCGCCAGTGTCCGGCCTGGGCGGCAAGATGGGTCTCGACGCCACCAATAAATGGCGCAGCGAAACCGAACGCGAGTGGGGCCGTCCGATCCGCCAGGACGCGGCGGTCGAAGCGCGCGTCGCCGGCATCGTCGCCGCCCTGGGCGCGACGATGAGCGCTGTACGGCTTAGAACCTATCCATAGACAGGATAGGTTTCTTAGCGACGGGTGCGGCGGCTTGCCGATTTCGCGGCCGGCTTGCGGCTGGCCGTTGTGCGCTCGGCGGCCGGGGCATCGGTCGCCGGCTGGGCGCTCGCCGGCCCCGCAGACAGCCCTTCCGACATGCCGATCAGCACCCCGCTGACCAGAGCGTTGTAACTGTCGAGCATCGCCTGGGCCGCGCGCAGGCCGCCGGCGCGACTGTCGCGCAGTGACGTTTTCGCCTGTGCCAGGAGGTCCTCGACCGTGTGCGTGGCCTGGCTTCCGGTCTCGCTTCCTTTCATCCTGAGCGTGGCGAGGGCCTGCTCCCAGGATGCCTGCAGCGGGCCGGCGCCCTTGCTTGCCTTCGCCACTGCACTGAAGAAAGCGTCTTCCATCTTCTCTAGATTGGCGAGCGCATCCTGCATCGGCTTTTCGCCCAGCCCGACGCCGCGGCTCACAAACTGCCCCAATGCCTTGCGATTGGCTTCCACCGCCTGGAGCAGGGCAGAGTCGATGCCGGCGAGCGCATGGCCGAGCATCTTTTCGATGTCGACGCCGCCGGCCGGGTTCTTGGCGGCGCCCGTCGATGCCGCGTCGGTCACGCTCCTGACGACCTTCTTGATGCCGTCGAGCGTGAGCTCGCGGCCCTGCAAGGCCTTCAGCGTGGCGGCCGAGACCGCCTTGCGCAAGGCCTCGCCCTGTTTCGTGCTGGCCTCCGCGAACATCGCGACGAGCGCGTCCTGGTCGATTCCGGATTTGGTCATGTCGATTCTCCGTTCACTGCATGTGCTGGCCGCCGTTGATGGCGATGTTCGCTCCCGTCAGGAAGGCCGCCTCTTCCGACGCCAGGTAGATGATGAGGCCAGCCACTTCCTCGGGCTTGCCGAGCCGGCCGACCGGGATCTGCGGCAGGATCTTCGTGTTCAGGATCTCTTCGGGAATCGCCGTCACCATCTTCGTGCCGATGTAGCCGGGCGAGATGGTGTTGACGGTGACCCCCTTTTTCGCCACCTCGAGCGCAAGCGCCTTGGTGAAACCATGCACGCCGGCCTTCGCTGCCGAGTAGTTGGTCTGCCCGAACGCGCCCTTCGAGCCGTTCACCGACGAGACGTTGATGACCCG
>JBDTIO010000268.1:0-3874 GCA_039936375.1 Caldimonas sp.
CGGCGTCGTCAGCATGTCGAAGAACGACCACCTCGGGCTCGATCAGCGGGCCCGCGTGATCGTCAAGGTCGTCGACAACAAGTGGAAGCTCGACTGACGAGCCGCAACTGTCAGGCGCGCGGCCGCGTCTGCACGCGCAGGCACAACACGGCGGTGAGCAGCGCCAGGGCGATGTGGCAGGCGTAGAGCTTGTGGAAATCGGCGAGTAGCGGAACGGTCTTGCCGACCAGCACGATCGTTACCGCGACGCCGAGCACCGAGCCGACCTGCCGCACTGACTGGTTCACCGCACTGCCGATGCCGAAGCGATTCGGCGCGAGGTGCGACACCGCGGCGCCTGATAGCGACGGCAGCACCATGCCGACGCCGATGCCGGTGAAGAACAAGCCCGGCAACCAGTGGTGCAGGTAGTCGGGCCGCAGGCCGGGCAAGCTGTAGAACCAGAGCCCTCCGGCCGCGTAGACGAGGCTGCCGATGACGAGCAGCGGCCGGTGGCCGATTCGCGCTGCGATGCGCCCGGCGATGATCGCCGACGGCACGACCAGCAGCGGGCCCGGCGTCACCGCCAGGCCGGCCTGCGGCAACGAGAAGTGCCAGATGTTCGTCATGAAGATGAAGAAGCCGAAGAACATCATCGCGAAGGCGATGCCGAAGCTCAGCGTGGCGAGGTTGACCCAGCGATAGGTCGGATCCGCGAACAGGCCCAGATCGATGGCCGGCGATGGCACGTGCCGGGCCCAGAGCACGAACAGGCCGAGCGCGCTGACGCCGGTGGCCAGGCAGCCGAGCACCAGCGGCGAGGCCCAGCCGAGCGACTCCGTGCGCACCAGGCCGAAGGCGATCGCGCCGACCCCGGCAATGAGCAGCAGCACGCCGACGACATCGAGCGGTGCGGCGTTCTCGGGGTTGCGTGATTCCTCGAGCACCGAACGGCCGAGCCAGAGCGACAGCGCGCCCAGCGGCAGGTTGATGTAGAACGCCCATGGCCAACCCCAGGCGTCGACGATCCAGGAACCCAGGCTCGGCCCGATCGCCGCGGCCAGGCCGCCGACGGCGCCCCACAGGCTGACGACGATCGCCCGCCGCGACGCCGGAAATGCAGCGAGCACGATGGCGAGCGAGGCCGGCATGAGGAGTGCCGCGCCGACCGCTTGCAGGGCGCGCGCCGCGATGAGCAGCAGCACGCTGCCGGAGAGGCCGCAAAGCAGCGAGCCGAGAAGGAAGACCGAGACGCCGGTGGCGAAGATGCGCTTCCTGCCGTACAGGTCGGCGAGGCGGCCCGAGGGCGCCAGCAGCGCCGCGAAAACGACGGTGTAGGCGTTCAGCACCCAGGACAGGTCGGCCGCGCGGGCCTCCGGGAATGCGGTGCGCAGGGCGCCGAACGCCGCGTAGAGCACGGTCGAGTCGATCGAGACCAGAAGGACGGCGATGCTGGCCACGGCGAAGATCAGCCACGGTGCGTTGGCCACCGGCGCCGTCGCGTTGCTGGCTGGGGGAACTGCCGCCACCGGGGCGGCTGTGCTGGCGACGCTCATGAATGCGAACCCGGCATGATGGGCGCCATATGAAGGAATGAGAGAAGAGGACGAAGGGCAGTGCGAAGAAGGGGCGGTCAGCCGCGATCGCCGGCGACAGCCCGCCGCGCCGCGCTGCGCACGGCACGAGAGAGCACGGGATCGTCGACGGCTCGAGCGATGATCATGGCGCCCAGCATGCAGCTCAGCCGCGCTAGCGCCTCGTCGTGCCCGGCTTCCTCGCCCCAGGCGCCGCCGTGGCGCTCGAGCAGGTCGATCATTTCCTTGATGCGCTCGGTGGCCGCGTGGCGGACTTCCGGCGACTGGCGCGCCAGCTCGGAGCCTGCCGCCACGACCGGGCAGCCGCGCTCGGCCCGCTCGACATGGCGGTCGGACAGGTACGACTCGGCCAGCGCGGCGAGGCCGGTGCCGGCAGGTGCCGCCGTGGCGATGCGGGCGAGTTGCGCAACGCCGTCGGCGCCGGCACCGTCGGCGGCGGCGGCCAGCATGGCGTCGCGCGAGCCGAAGTGGGCGTAGAAGCCGCCGTGCGTCAGCCCGGCGTCAGCCATCACCTCGGCGACGCCTGCACCGGCGAAGCCGTTGCGCCGGATCGAGGCCGCCGCGGCGCGAACGATGCGTTCGTGCGTTTCGGCCTTCTGCTCGGCACGCACTGCCGGCGAGGCGCGGCTGGCTCGAGGTCGCGCGACAGATGATTGCGACTTCATATGATGTTCATCATACATAAGTTCCGACGAATGCGCTGCCAGCCGAAGCGGCCGGCCGTTGGCGATCAGGCGGACGCGAGGTCGCCGGCCAAGCCGGCGACACGCTTGCAATGCGCGAAGGCCGCCTCGATCAACCGCTCGTTCGCCTCGGGCGTGCGAAAGCCCGAGTGTGCCGACAGCGTCACGTTGGGCAGCGTCGTCAGCACGTGGCCGGCGGGCAGCGGCTCGATGGCGAAGACGTCGAGACCGGCATGGCCGAGCTGGCCGGAGCGCAGGGCGTCGACCATCGCCGCTTCGTCGACCAAGGCGCCGCGTGCGGTGTTGACGAGGAGGGCGCCCGGCCGCATCGATGCGATCCGCCCGGCCGACAGGAAGCCGCGCGTCTCGTTGTCCAGCAGCAGGTGCATCGAGACCGCGTCGCTGTCGGCGAGTAGCCGTTCGATGGCGACGAACTCGACGCCCGCAAACGACCTGGGCGTGCGGTTCCAGGCCAGCACCTTCATGCCGCAGCCGAGGGCGATCCGCGCCACCTCGGCGGCGATGCCGCCGAAGCCGATCAGGCCCAGCGTCTTGCCGGCGAGCTGCATGCCTTCGCTGCGCAGCCATTCGCCCCGGCGCATGGCCCGATCCATCGCCGCGACGTCGCGTGCCGCTGCCCACAGCAGGCCGATCGCGCATTCGGCCACGGCCGTGTCGCCGTAGCCCTTGATGACGTGCACGGCGATGCCGATCCCGGCGAGCGCTCCCGGATCCATGTAGCTGCGCGCGCCGGTGCCGAGAAAGACGACGTGGGCCAGCCCATGGCAGCGACGTGCGACATCGACCGGCAACGCCGTGTGGTCGATGACCGCGATCTGCGCGGCGCCGAGCATGTCGGGCAAGGCGTCGGGCGCGATGCCCGGCGCCCCGAAGCCGAGCTCAAGCGCTGGCAGCACGGCCGGGCCAATCCGCTCGGCCAGCGCGCGCAGCGCCGCGTTGGCATCGACGAAGACGGCGCGCATCGTTGAGCGAGACCCGCGCCTCAGCGCGTCTCGGCCATCGCCTGGCCGAGCCGGAGCGAGCCACCGGGTTGCCAGGACGGGTCGAAGCGCAGGGCAGCGTTTTTGCCGAACAGCAGCACGACCGTCGAGCCGAGCATGAAGCGGCCCATTTCGTGGCCTTGCTTCAAGGCGACTTCGCCATCGGCGTAGTGCCACTCGCGAACCCGGCGCACCCGCGGCGCGTTGACCGGGCCGTGCCAGACTGTCGCCATGCTGCCGACGATGGTCGCGCCGACGAGCACCAGCACGAAGGTGCCTAGCTCGGCCGACTCGAAGACGCAAACGACGCGCTCGTTGCGCGCGAACAGGCCCGGCACGCCGCGTGCGGTCAGCGGATTGACCGAGAACAGGGCACCCGGCACGTGAATCATCCGCGTCAGCACGCCGTCGCAAGGCATGTGGACGCGGTGGTAGTCCTTCGGGCTCAGATACAGCGTCGCGAAGCTGCCGTCGTGAAAGCGCTCGGCCAGTGCCCGATCGCCACCAATCAGCGCCGTCGTCGAATAGCGATGCCCCTTGGCCTGGACGATCTGGTCGTGCTCGATCGCCCCGAACTGGCTGATCGTGCCGTCGACCGGCGAGACCAGCGCCGCCG
>JBDTIO010000269.1:0-5369 GCA_039936375.1 Caldimonas sp.
CTGCGCACGAACACTTCCCAGAGCGGCCACTCTTGTTTCGAGGGGGCGGCGCTCATGCGGCCTCCTTGAGCGAATGCTTGTGCGCATGCGCCATCGCCGCGTCGCGCACCCAGGCGCCGTCGTCCCACGCCTTCACGCGCGCGCCAAGGCGTTCGCGATTGCACGGCCCGTCGCCGCCGACGACCTGCCAGAACTCGTTCCAGTCGATCGCGCCGAAGTCGTAGCTTTGCCGCTCCTCGTTCCAGCGCAGGTCGGGGTCGGGCATGGTCACGCCGAGCAGCTTCGACTGCTCGACCGTCGCATCGACGAACTTCTGGCGCAAGTCGTCGTTGCTGATGCGCTTGATGCCCCAGCGCATCGACTGCTCCGAGTTCGGCGACTCGCTGTCGGGCGGCCCGAACATCATCAGGCTCGGCCACCACCAGCGGTCGACGGCGTCCTGCACCATCGCTTTCTGCGCATCGGTGCCGTGCGTCACCATCGTCAAGAGCGCCTCGAACCCCTGGCGCTGGTGAAAGGATTCCTCGCGGCAGATGCGCACCATCGCCCGCGCGTACGGCGCATACGAGCAGCGGCAGAGCGGCACCTGATTCATGATGGCTGCGCCGTCGACGAGCCAGCCGATCACGCCCATGTCGGCCCAGGTCAGCGTCGGGTAGTTGAAGATCGAGCTGTACTTGGCCTTGCCGGAATGCAGCGCGTCGTAGAGCTGGTCGCGCGAGGTGCCGAGCGTCTCGGCGGCGGCGTATAGGTAGAGGCCGTGGCCGGCTTCATCCTGCACCTTGGCCAGCAGGATGGCCTTTCTCTTCAAAGTCGGCGCGCGGCTGATCCAGTTGCCCTCGGGCAGCATGCCGACGATCTCCGAGTGCGCGTGCTGGCTGATCTGGCGCACCAGCGTTTTCCGGTAGTTCTCAGGCATCCAGTCCTTGGCCTCGATGAACTCGCCGGCGTCGATGCGCTCGTCGAAGCGCGCCTGATGTGCCGCTTCCTCGGCCGAGCGGACGGCCTTCGGCGCGTCGTCGCGATCCTTGCCCATCGTGTCCATCGCTTGCGTGTACATCGCGTGTCTTTCGGTTACTTCTTGCGTTGATCGATGACGCGCCGCGCCTTGCCAACGAGCGTGCGCTCGAGCGTGTCGGGCAGACCGACGCTCACCGTCGTCGTGATGCCGACCATCGTCTTGACGCGATGGCGCAGCCAGGCGCCCAGCTCGTCGCGATCGGCTTCGGCATGCGCGGGCAGCACTTCGCAGCGCACCTCGACCGCGTCGAGATTGCCCTCGCGCGTGACGACCAGCTGGTACTGGCCCGAAAGCTGGCCGTGGCCGAGCACGATCTCCTCGATCTGCGTCGGAAAGAGATTGACGCCGCGGATGATCAGCATGTCGTCGCTGCGACCGACGATCTTGCCCATGCGCCGCATCGAGCGCGCCGTCGGCGGCAGGAGGCGCGTCAGGTCGCGGGTGCGGTAGCGGATCATCGGCAGCGCTTCCTTGGTCAGTGTCGTGAAGACGAGCTCGCCCTCTTCGCCGTCAGGCAGCAACTCGCCGGTCTCGGGGTCGATGATCTCGGGATAGAAGTGGTCTTCCCAGACGACCGGCCCGTCCTTGGTCTCGACGCATTCGCTGGCCACGCCCGGACCCATCACTTCCGAGAGGCCGTAGATATCCACCGCATCGATGCCGGCGTGGGTCTCGATCTCGTGGCGCATCGCCTCCGTCCATGGCTCGGCGCCGAAGATGCCGACTTCGAGGCTGGTCGAGCGCGGGTCGATCCCCTGGCGCACCAGCTCCTCGATCAGCACCTGCATGTACGAGGGCGTGACCATGATGATGTTCGGCTTCAGATCGGTGATGAACTGCACCTGCTTCTCGGTCTGCCCGCCCGACATCGGAATCACCGTGCAGCCGGCGCGCTCGGCACCGTAGTGCGCGCCGAGGCCGCCGGTGAAGAGGCCATAGCCGTAGGCGACGTGAACCATGTCGCCGGGCCGGCCGCCGGCGGCGCGGATCGAGCGCGCCACGAGGTCGGCCCAGATGTCGATGTCCTTCAGCGTGTAGCCGACCACCGTCGGCTTGCCGGTCGTTCCCGACGACGCGTGGATGCGTGCCACGCGCTCCTTTGGCACCGCGAACATGCCGAACGGATAGTTGTCGCGCAGATCGCTCTTGGCGGTGAACGGAAACTTCGCGAGGTCGGCCAGCTGCTTCAGGTCCGACGGATGCAGACCCTTCGCATCGAAGGCCTGTCGATAGTGCGCGACGTTGTCGTAGGCGTGCTTCAGGCTCCACTGCAGCCGCTGCAGCTGCACGGCGCGCAGCTCGTCGACGCTCGCGCGCTCGATCGGCTCGAGCTCGCCCGGCACGGGTCGCTTCACGGTCATGGCGTCTCCTTCGCTGGCTCGGGCAGTACCGTGCGGCCCGAGAGGCTGTGCGAGCGGCCGCGCACCAGCGCGACCTTCGCGCCGTGCTGGTTCGTCACGACCATGTCGTAGACGCCGGTGCGCCCGGCGCGCGAGGTCTCGGCGGCGCTCGCGGTGAGCACGTCGCCACGATGCGCCGGCGCCAGGAAGTCGACGGCCAGGCTCGAAGCGACCGTGACCACGTTGCGCGAGTTGCAGGCGAACGCGAAGGCCGAGTCGGCCAGCGTCGTGATGAAGCCGCCGTGGCAGATCTCATGACCGTTGAGCATGTCGTCGCGCACGGTCATCGTCATCGTCGCCGTGCCTTCGCCGACCGCGGCGATGCGCATGCCAAGGCCGCGCGAGGCGCCGTCGGACGCGAACATGTGGGCGGCGATGGCCGCCGGCTCGTGACTCGACGAATCGCTCATCGCGTCAGCGATCGGTGAATACGGCCCGTCGCTTGGCCCTGAATGCGGCGACGCCTTCGAGATAGTCGTGCGATGCGCCGAGGGTTCGCTGCAAAGCGGCCTCGTGGCTCAGCGCGGCGCCGAAGTCGAGGCCCTGGGCGGCGTCGATCGCGCCGCGCGCGGCGACGAGCGCGCGCGTCGGCATCGATGCCAGGCGTGCCGCAAGGGCGCGAACGTCCGATTCGAAGGAAGCGTCGTCGACGCATTTCCAGATCAGGCCGATGCGCTCGGCATCGTCGGCGGCGAGCTTGTCGCCGAGCAGCGCCAGGGCCATGGCCTGGGCCCGGCCGACCAGCCGAGGCAAGAGCCAGGTGCCGCCGCAATCGGGAATGAGGCCGATCTTGACGAAGGCCTGGATGAAGCTCGCCGATCGCGCCGCGACGACGATGTCGCAACACAGCGCCAGATTGGCACCGGCGCCGGCGGCGACGCCGTTGACCGCGGCGATGACCGGCACCGGCATCGAACGCAGGCGCAAGGCCAGCGGCTTGTAGAAGCGCTCGATCGCGGCGCCGACATCTGTCGGCGCGCCGCCGGGCTCGAGATTCGGTGCAACCGCCGGGTCGGCCAGATCCTGCCCGGCGCAAAAGCCGCGGCCGTTGCCGGTGAGAACGACGCAGCGCACGTCGCTGTCGTTTGCTGCGGCATCGAGCGCCGCGCCCAGCTCGCCGTGCATCGCGCCGGTGAAACTGTTGAGGGCCTTCGGCCGATTGAGCTTCAGCGTGCGAACGCCGTCGTCATGGCGGACGAGAACGAGTTGCTCTTCCACACGGTCTCCTGTTCCGGGTCGACCAAACAAAACCGACCGATCGGTAGGGAAAGTATAGAGGCAGCGGCACGGCGCCGCAAGCCAACGCCCTACTTGCCGTGAGCGAGGAACTTCAGCAGGCGTCGCTCGGCAGCGGTCAGGCCAGCGCGCCGGGTCGTCGTCAGGTGGGCGATCGTTGCCGGATCGACCGCCGACGACAGCGCTTCGAGCACGCGCGGATGCACATACGACTTCCGGCAGACGGCGACGGTGTTGCCGAGGCGCTGGGCGACGTCGGCGAGCAACTGGTTGGCGGTGCGGCGCGAGCTCGCGTCGGCATCGCACTGCTCGACGCAGAGCTCGAGCGCGTAGGCCGTGCCGTGCCAGGTGCGGAAGTCCTTGGCCGTGAACTCGGCGCCGCTCGCTTCACGGATGAAATCGTTGACGTCGGCCGAGTCGACGCCGTGAATATCTCCGCTCTCGTCTTCGTACTGGAAAAGCTGCTGCCCGGGCATCGCCTGGCAGCGCCGCACGACGCGGGCGACGCGCGGGTCCTCGAGATCGACCTCGCGCTCGATGCCGCTCTTGCCGCGAAAGCGCAGGCGCAGCCGGCTGCCTTGCACGGCGGCGTGACGGTTGCGCAGCGTCGTCAGGCCGAACGACTTGTTCGTCCTGGCGTACTCGTCGTTGCCAATGCGAACCAGCGTCGTGTCGAGCAAGCGGACGATCGTCGCCAGCACTGTTTCGCGCCGCGGCGTCGCACCGACGGCCGCCGCGAGACCCGTTTTCACGCGGGCACGCAAGCGCGGTAGCGCGGCGCCGAACTCGAGCATTCGCTCGAACTTGCCGGCGTCGCGCGCCAGTCGCCAGTCCGGGTGATAGCGATATTGCTTGCGGCCCCGCGCATCACGCCCGGTCGCCTGCAAGTGACCGTGGGCGAGCGGGCAGATCCACACCTGCTCGTACGCCGGCGGGATGGCCAACGCCTTGATCCTGTTCAGCTCGGCAACCTTGCGAATCCGCCGGCCGGCGGCGTCGCGATAGATGAAGCCATCGCCGGCACGCTGGCGCCGAAGGCCAGGACCGTCGTCGCTGCTCCAGACGAGGCCACGCGGTGTCGTTGGCGGCGCCGGATCGGCGGCACGGGCGCTTGCCGTGACGGCGACCGCGCTCATTGCGCGGCGCTGATCGGCTCGGGTGGGCGCGGTGGCTCGCGGACGGGCGCCGGGCCTCCTGGCGGATCCGGATCGTCGATCGGCCTGGGAACGCCGCCGGGCATCTCCGGCGTCGGCGGCAAAGGAGGGACGGGCAGCGGATCTTGCGGCTGGGGGGAGACGGCGATCATGGCGAAGTCAGAGGGCGAGACCAGCCGGGGCAAACGTCGTGCCGCTTCCGGCGCGACGGTGGCTTCCCGTTGCGCCAACGGCAAAAGTTGCCGCAAGCTATGCCCGAATCGGCCGAGGTCGCACCGGCCAGCGCTGCCGCCACGGCCTCGGCCAGAGAGGAGAACGCGGCCACGCCGAGATGTGGCACAGGGGTTGCGTTGGCGAAGTGAGCAAGGCGCTCGGCGCAGTGGGCGGCTTGCTTTGGCCACGACGTTTGAAAGCGACCTTCGATGAATTTCCCGGCCCTGCGCACCGCCCAGAAGCAGCAGCACGCGGTGACGCCGAGATTGCAGCACGCGGTGCGCCTGCTGCAGCTTTCTTCCCTCGATTTCGCCCAGGAAGTTCACGACGCGATGGGCCGGAACC
>JBDTIO010000270.1:0-4557 GCA_039936375.1 Caldimonas sp.
CTCGGCGTGCGCAAGTTCGACTACGGCCAGGCCGAAAAGGACAACCAGGTCGGCCAGGTCGTGGGTCTGGCGTGGACCGAAGTGGGCGGCGACCTGTTGACGATCGAGGCGGCAGTGATGCCCGGCAAGGGCAACATAATCCGCACCGGCCAGCTCGGCGACGTGATGAAGGAATCGGTCGAGGCGGCGCGCTCCGTCGTGCGCAGCCGGGCCCGGCGCCTGGGCATCAAGGACGAAATGTTCGAAAAGAGAGACGTGCATATCCACGTGCCCGACGGCGCGACGCCGAAAGACGGCCCGAGTGCCGGTGCGGCGATGACGACGGCCTTCGTCTCGGCCCTGACCGGCATTCCGGTGCGAGCGCACGTGGCGATGACGGGCGAGATCACGCTGCGCGGCGAAGTCACGGCGATCGGCGGCTTGAAGGAAAAGCTCTTGGCGGCGCGTCGTGGCGGCATCAAGACCGTGCTGATTCCACAGGACAACGTCAAGGACCTGCAGGACATCCCGGAGAACGTCAAGAACCAGCTCGAGATCGTCCCCGTCAAGTGGATCGATCAGGTGCTCGAATACGCGCTCGAGAGCATGCCGCAGCCCTTGCCTGACGACGAACCGGTCAAGCCTGCGGAGCCGATTGCCGCCGCGGCGGCAGCGACGCCACCACCGGTGGCCGGGGACGTGCTCACCCACTGATTGCGTAGCCACGGCGAGGCGGCAACGCCTCGCCCTTGCCGCTATACTTCCGGCCTCGTCGCCGAAGCTTTCGGGCCTCGGCGGACGATGCGGGAGTAGCTCAGTTGGTAGAGCGCAACCTTGCCAAGGTTGAGGTCGAGAGTTCGAGACTCTTCTCCCGCTCCAGACACCAGAAAAGGGAAGCCGAGGCTTCCCTTTTTATCGAGAGCAGAACTCGAAAGAAGAACTCGAAAGAGAGCGGCGCGGTAGCAAAGCGGTTATGCACCGGATTGCAAATCCGAGTAGGTCGGTTCGACTCCGGCCCGCGCCTCCAGATTCATGCCCATGACCCTCTACGGCATTCCCAACTGCGACACCGTGAAGCGTGCGCGGCGCTGGCTGGCCGAGCAGGGTATCGAGGCGGCTTTTCATGACTTCAAGAAGGCGGGCGTGCCGCCGGTCGGCCTCGATCGATGGATCGAGGCCGCTGACTGGGAGCGCCTCTTGAACCGCAAGGGAACGGCCTGGCGAAAGCTCGATGAATCGACGCGCGCCGCCGTGGTCGATGCCGCTTCTGCGCGCGCGGTGATGCTCGAACATGCCAGCGTCATCAAGAGGCCGGTCATCGAGTGGGGCGACGGCATTGTCACCGTGGGATTCGATCTGGCCCAGTGGCCACCGCGGCGCACCGTGCACGCGACGTGACGGGGAGCTTTCCTGGTACCCGGGGCGGGACTCGAACCCGCATGCCTTGCGGCCGCGGATTTTAAGTCCGCTACGTCTACCGATTTCGTCACCCGGGCGGGGCCGCGCATCATAGGGCTGGCTAAAATAGCACGACCGTTCGATTGATCTTCGCTCGCAGGAGTCGTGTCGATGAAAGTTCTCGTTCCCGTCAAGCGCGTCGTCGACTACAACGTCAAGGTACGGGTCAAGTCCGACGGCAGCGGCGTCGACATCGCCAACGTCAAGATGAGCATGAATCCCTTCGACGAGATTGCCGTCGAAGAAGCCATTCGGCTCCGCGAAAAGGGCGTTGTGACCGAGGTGGTCGCTGTCTCGTGCGGCGTCACGCAATGTCAGGAGACATTGCGCACGGCCATGGCCATCGGCGCCGACCGTTCCATCCTCGTCGAGACCAGTGAAGAGCTGCAACCGCTCGCCGTCGCCAAACTCTTGAAGGCGCTCGTCGACAAGGAGCAACCGGGCCTCGTGATTCTCGGCAAGCAGGCGATCGACGACGACTGCAACCAGACCGGCCAGATGCTCGCAGCGCTCGCCGATCTGCCGCAAGCAACCTTCGCCTCCAAAGTCGAAGTCGCCGATGGCTTCGCCAACGTGACGAGAGAGGTCGACGGCGGTCTCGAGACGCTGAAGATCAAGTTGCCCGCGATCATCACCACCGATCTTCGCCTCAACGAGCCGCGCTACGTGACGTTGCCCAACATCATGAAGGCGAAGAAGAAGCAGATGGACATCTTCAAGCCGGCCGATCTCGGCGTCGATATCAAGTCGCATCTGAAGACACTCAAGGTCAGCGAGCCACCCAAGCGCGGAGCCGGCGTCAAGGTGCCCGACGTCGCGACGCTCGTGGCCAAGCTGAAGAACGAAGCGAAGGTGATCTGACATGGCCGCCAGCAAATCGCTCGTCATCGCCGAGCACGACAACGCGACCGTCCGCCCGGCCACGCTCAACACGATCACGGCCGCCGCGAAGATCGGCGGCGAGGTGCATGTGCTGGTCGTGGGCAGCGGGGCTTCCGCCGCCGCGACTGCCGCCGCCGTGATCGCCGGCGTCGGCAAGGTGCTACATGCCGACAACGCCGCTTTCGCGCATGGCCTGGCCGAGAACGTCGCGGCGCAGGTACTGGTCCTGGCGCCCGGCTACACCCATATCTTTTTTGCGGCGACGGCGTCGGGCAAGAACGTGGCGCCGCGCGTCGCCGCAAAGCTCGATGTCGGTCAGATTTCCGACATCATCCGGGTCGAATCGCCCGACACCTTCGATCGGCCGATCTATGCCGGCAACGCGATCGCCACGGTGCAAAGCCTCGACGCCGTCAAGGTCATCACGGTACGAACGACGGGCTTCGATCCGGCGCCCGCTTCCGGCGGCTCGGCGAGCATCGAGAGCGTCACCTCGATTGCCGATTCCGGCACCTCGAGCTTCGTCGGCTCCGAGATCGCCAAGAACGACCGGCCGGAGCTCACCTCGGCGAAGATCATCGTATCCGGAGGACGTGCACTGGGCTCCAATGAGAAGTTCAACGCCGTGTTGACGCCGCTCGCCGACAAGCTCGGTGCGGCGCTCGGCGCCAGCCGCGCCGCCGTCGATGCGGGTTATGCGCCGAACGATTGGCAGGTCGGCCAGACCGGCAAGATTGTCGCGCCGCAGCTTTATATCGCCATAGGCATCAGCGGCGCCATCCAGCACCTGGCGGGCATGAAGGATTCGAAGGTCATTGTTGCCATCAACAAGGACGCGGAAGCGCCGATCTTCAGCGTCGCCGACTACGGCCTCGAGCAGGATCTTTTCACCGCTGTGCCCGAGCTGGTCGCCGCGCTCTGATCGAACGAGCCGCGCCCGGGCCCGTTCGTCCGACGAATCGGCCGACGGGCTTTTTCTTCGCCGTCGTTTGCCAACCGTCCTTCTGCCTCTCCCGGAGAACCTGCCATGAGCTACACCGCGCCCGTCAAGGACATGCTCTTCTGCATGAAGGAGCTCGCCGATCTCGACGCGATCGCCAGGCTGCCGGGCTTCGACGACGCCGGTCTCGAGACGGCCCAGGCCGTGCTGGAGGAATGCGCCCGCTTCAGCCGCGAAGTGCTGGCGCCGCTCAATCGCGAGGGCGACATGCATCCTTCGTCCTGGAAGGACGGCATCGTGACCACGCCACCCGGGTTCAAGGAGGCGTTTCGGCAATTCGGTGAAGGCGGCTGGCAGGGGTTGCAACATCCGGGCGACTTCGGCGGCCTGGGCCTGCCCAAGACGATCGGCGCGGCCTGCATCGAGATGATCAACAGCGCCAACCTCAGCTTCGCCCTCTGCCCGTTGCTCACCGATGGCGCGATCGAGGCGCTGCTCACGGCCGGGACGCCGGAGCAGCAGCAACGCTTCATTCCGAAAATGATCTCGGGCGAGTGGACGGGGACGATGAACCTCACCGAGGCGCAGGCCGGCAGCGACCTGGCTCTCGTGCGGACCCGCGCCGAGCGGCTCGGCGATGGTCGCTACAGGCTCTTCGGCACCAAGATCTTCATCACCTATGGCGAGCATGACATGGCCGAGAACATCGTCCATCTCGTGCTGGCCCGTGTCGTCGGCGCGCCGCAAGGGGTCAAGGGCATCAGCCTGTTCATCGTGCCGAAATTCCTGGTCGCGGCCGACGGCACGCTGGGCGCACGCAACGACGCCTGGTGCGTCAGCATCGAGCACAAGCTCGGCATCAAGGCCAGCCCGACAGCGGTGCTGCAGTTCGGCGACCGAGGCGTCGCCGGTGGCGAGGGCCGAGGCGAAAGCGGGGCCGCTCCGGTTCCCGGAGCGCTGGGCACGCTCATCGGTGAAGAGAACCGCGGTCTCGAGTACATGTTCATCATGATGAATGCGGCCCGCTACGCGGTCGGCATGCAGGGCATCGCGGTGGCCGAGCGGGCCTACCAGAAGGCGGCGGCGTTCGCGAAAGAGCGGGTGCAGTCGCGACCCGTCGACGGCTCGGTCGCCGGCAGCGCGACGATCATTCATCACCCCGACGTCCGGCGCATGCTGATGACGATGCGCGCCTATACCGAAGGCTGCCGGGCGCTGGCGATCGTCGCCGCGGCGGCGTTCGATGTCGCCCATCACGGCGAGGATGCGGAAACGCGAAAGCAGAACCAGGCCTTCTA
>JBDTIO010000271.1:0-2665 GCA_039936375.1 Caldimonas sp.
CGGAGCCTGGGTTCTCGTTGCCTTCCTTGGGCAGGGATGGCAGCCGTTCGCGATAGATCCAGACCAGCGCACCTTCGGCGGTCTCGGCGATGAAATAGTCGCGCCCGGCCAGGCCGGCATCCCACCAGCCGGCCTCGATGCGCTCCGGGCCCGACAACAGCTGCAGGGAGCGGCCCTCGAAGAGCGGTCGCGACCCCTGCTCGGCCAGCGGCTCGGGCGGCTGCAGCCAGACCGGCCGCGATGCCAGCGCGCCGGCAAGGACAGCCACGCCATCGCCTGCAAGGGTCGCTTCGGCAGGGTGCACGCGCTTCGCCGGGCTCGGCTTCTTGCCGCTCTTCCTGCTCGAGCCGAGGGCGGCGGCATCGGCACTGCGGCTTTCGCTCGCCCGCTCCGGACGATGGTCTTCGACCTCGCATAAACGCTGCACCTGGCCGGCGCCGAGCCGAGCCTGCAGACGCTCGATCAGGCGGGTCAGCCCTTCGTGCTCGCTGCCGCTCGTGGCGAAGAGCTCGACGTTCGGCGGCGCCCGCTTCGAGATGTCTTCGGCTTGCAGGTAAAGCTCGAGCGTGGGCGCCAGCAGCTGGACGTGAGCGAGCCGCTCACGCAAGAGAACGAGCAGATGGGCGCTGTCGCGCGACGGCTCGGCCAGCGCGATCTCGAGCATCGTCGCCTGCGCCGTGCGTTCGCCGGTGCGCGACGAAGACGACCGGCGCGACTCGTGATGCATCAGCAGCTTGAAGCGGCGCACGAAGGCGTGCTGCGCCGCCAGCCAGGCAATCAGCCGTTCGAGCAGCACGGCCGCGCCATGCAGCACCTGCTCGGTGGTGTCGGCACGGGCGAAGAGCTCGAGCCGGCTTTCGAACGATGGCGGCAGGACGATCGGCTCGCGCGGATCGGGCCGATTCCCGAATGCGGCATCGATCTCGACGAGCATCGCTTCGCTGAAGCGACGGGCCAGGCCGGCCCGCGGCAGCTTGAGCAGATCGCCGAGCTTGCGCAGGCCCATGCCCTGCAGAGCTTCCCAGTGCTCGCGGCCAGGGCCGAGCAGCCACACCGGTGCCTCGGCGAGGGCAAGACGCGTGGCCACGAGATCGAGACAGCGCGGCGGCGGCTCGACCTGGGCGAGCAGCGCCGCGCCTTGCGCCGTCGCCGCCGTCGCGACGCGAACGGCATGACCGAGCGGGCTCAAAGCCACGTCGATGCCGTGCAGCAACCGTTCGAGGCCGCCGAAGTAACGCAGGCTCGCCCGCACTTCGAGTAGCACCGTATTCGCCGCCGCGCCGGGCGAGCTCGCCGGTTGCAGGGAAACGCTCGGCGTGAAGGCGAGCGCGGCGTGCGCGACCGGCCACAGGGCAGCGGCGTCGCGCGTCGCGTCGGCCTGGCCAAGAACGATCCGGGGCGCGAGCGCTAGCGCGGTGGCTCGTTTCAGCCCTGGCTTGACGCCTTCTGCCTGCGCCGCGGCATTGGCGCTGACGATGTGATGCGCCTCGAGGAGCGCGATCGGCTGCCCGGCCGCAAGGCTTTCGCGCGCAGCGAGCGTCGACGCGAACGATTCGAGCGACAGCGTCGGTAGATGCAGGGCGATCCAGAGCACGGCGAAGAAAGATCCGGAAAACGAAGCCCTGCTCGCAGGTCGAGATGCACGAGGACTGCAAAGAGCGGCAAGGCGTTCAGTCGGCGCCGGGCGGACATTTCAGGCGAAGTTGACGAAGACCGCTTCGCGCAGGCCAGGTGCCGGCTTGCGCGAGCTTTCCGAACGCCGCCGCGCCGCTTCCGAAAGCACGGCCGGAAGCGCCAGTTGCAACGCTGCTTCCAGCGGCGGCCCGCGCCGCTTGAGAATGCGAACGCGCAGCCGATCGGCGCCGCCGGCATGCAGCGAAAGACGCAAGGGCGAAGCCGTGGGGCGCACCGCAGCGGCGAGCTCGCGCAACACGAAAGCCACGCCGTCGTGGTTGTGCGCGGCGAGCTGCAGACGGCGCAGGCGCTCGGCGCGCAAGCGCGGCGGCAACCACGCGAGCACCGCGCCGACGTGGCCGCTTTTCAGTGCCTGCTCGAGCGCCCAGAGACTGTCGCTGCCGGCAATGACGCGGGCTCGCGTGTTGACGATGAGCAGCTGATCGACCTCGAAGCCGAGCCGGGCGAGCGCCCAGGCCGACAAGCTGGCCGGCGGATCGAAGAGCATCACCACCCGCCCGGCACGCTGCGCCGCGATCAGCGGCGGCGCGAGGAGGCGGATCTCGCCGACTCCCGGGTGCGGCAACAGCAGCTCGCTCAAAACGCGGCGCGGCCAGCCGCCGCCGGGCAGCTCGGCATCGAGCGCGGCGAAGCCGCTGCAGATGGCATGTGCGGCGCTGCGCCCGAGCTGGTGGCCGAGCCAGAGCGCGGGATGCAGGGTTTCGGGAGCACGCCGAGCAGCACGCCCTCTTTTGTTGCCCGGGAGCGCGAGCTCATCCGGCAACGCCTGGGCGGCAGGCTGGACATGCCGCGGCGGTACGGCAAGGAGGGTGGGCACGGCATCCATCGAATGACTGTACGTTTATATGGGGTATCCGCTTAGCTCCAGTCAGCTCAATACTACTGGATGCCCATCCAGTATATGCTTGCGTTTTCGTGATGTCGATTTCCTCTGCACGACGTCCTCATAGGTCACCGGCTCGGTGACGAC
>JBDTIO010000272.1:0-3651 GCA_039936375.1 Caldimonas sp.
TTCCGTCCGGTAGCGTCTGCCCCCGCCCCTTCACGAAGAAGCGGCCCGTTGGAGCGCCGGAGCGGTTTTCCTCGATCCCGCTTGAGCTGGTCACCCCGGCGAAGAAGACCTCCGGCCGCATCTCCGGTCTTCCTTCTTCGAACGAAGGGGGCGGACGTACCGCGGCGCAGCCGCAAAGACTTCCCAGTACGAGCGTTGATGCAAGGATTGCTTTGCTTGGCTTCATGGTGACCTTCATCGGGGCGATAGACCGCGTGTCGACAACCGTAACCGCATCACCGTTGGCGGCGTCACGGCGCAGCCAACGAGGCTACTGTCCAAATCAGCGCCTGACCCCTCCAAATCGAACGCTCTCGCGTTACATCACGATCTGTACGAGCGGCGTTGTACCAAACCGCTTGCTGCCCCTACGGTCTGTAATACGAACAAAACGTCACAGAGGCCTCGATGTCGGATTGGCAGCTAGGGAATTCGGTTCCTGCATCGGTCGAGCTCGTTCGAAACTTGCCACGCGGCTCCACGGTCGTCGTCGTCGGTTGCTTCGGTTGGGTTCTCGGCGACGCAATAGCCCAGAACGGCGTCACCGTCATCGGCACCGACCAATTCGAACCTCCCGGCCGACCGGCGCACGCAAAGTTCGTCATCGGCTCCAACTCGAAGATCGAACTTCCTGACGACTGCTGCGATCTCGTCGCGGCCGGCCATGTCCTCGAGCACATCTCCAACGGCATCGCTTTCGCTGTCGTGCTCTTTCGCATCGTCAGACCCGGTGGCCAGGTCTGGATCGAATCGCCGAACGAACCCGGCTGCCAAAGCCGCTCTTCGGATGACCCCGAAGACCCGCACTTCTACAGCTTCTGGGACGACCCGCAGCACGTGCGACCGTGGACGCCTGGCGCCCTTTATCGCCTCGCGATCACCTGCCAAGCCGTGCCGCTGGCCATCCAGCGCGCCCAAACCAGCGACGTGCCGGTTTCAAGGATGGTGGCGCGCAAACCTGAGACCGTTCGCGGCGCGCCTCACGCGCTATGTGGCGCTCGAGGACGTCGGCTACGGCGTCAAGGCTGCTTACGAAGCTGTCTGGGGACTCCAATGAAGATCGGAGGGTTTTGTCGCGATAAGGGACCGTCGTCATGATGAAGATCTGGGGTCGGCTCAGCTCGATCAACGTTCGCAAGGTCGTCTGGTGCGCGCAGGAGCTCGGCCTCGAGCACCAGCGCACGGAAGCCGGCGGCCGCTTCGGCGTCGTGCAGACGCCCGACTACCGCGCACTCAACCCGAACGCGCTCGTGCCGATGATCGAAGTCGACGACGACGCTTCCCGTGGCCCGTTCCGACTCTGGGAATCGAACGTCATCGTGCGCTACCTTTGCGCACGCCATGCGCTCGGCAGCCTCTACCCCGAGCCCCTGGCGGCGCGCTTCGACGCCGAGCGCTGGATGGACTGGCAGCAGACCGCGCTCAACCCCGCGGGCCGCGAAGCGTTCGTGCAATGGGTGCGCACTTCCTCCGAGCGGCGCGACGCGTCGGCCGCCGCACGCTCGCTGCAGGCGACCGAGCCGCTGCTCGCCTTGCTCGATGCCCGGCTCGAAACGCGTGCGTACCTGTGCGGCGACCGTTTCACGATGGCTGACATTCCGATCGGCTGCGAACTGCACCGCTGGTTCGGCCTGCCGGGAGACTCGTACGCGCGGCCGGCGTGGCCGAACCTCGAACGCTACTTCGCGGCACTGCGCGACCGGGTCGCGGCGCGCGGCGTGCTCGACCTGACGTTGGAGTGACTCGGCCCAGGTGGCTTTGTCGGCGGCGCCGAGCGAATCTTCACCGCCAGCCTTGGGCCCCCTTTGCGAGGCGGCCCGAGGCGATTGCCTTGCGCTCAGGGAATGAACGTGTGCCCGAGCGCCACGCCTTCGCGTCGCGGATCGGTGCCGCCGGCCCCATGCCTTCGGCCATGCCGACGAGGCCGTTCAGGCACAAGGCGTCGTGCGACAGCATCGCGCCCTTGGGAAAACCGGTCGTGCCACCGGTGTAGAACACGCCGGCCAGATCGTTGCCGCCGCGGTCGTGGTCGGGCACGGGCAGGGCGGTGTCGATCAGCGTTTCGTACGAGAGCAAGCCCTCGGGCGTGGCAACGGTGTCGAACGAGCGGCTGCGCTGGCGCAGATCGGCGAGCAGCGGAACGAACGGGTCGTCGACGAGCAGCACGCGGGTGTCGCAGTCGTCGAGCGAGTAGGCGATCTCGGCCGCGCTCCAGCGCGTGTTGACGGGATTGACGACCGCGCCGGCCCACGGAATGGCCATGTAGGCCTCGATGTAGCGGTCCGAGTTCAGAGCGAGGATGCCGATGCGGTCGCCGGGCCGAATGCCGAGTTGCTGCAGCGCGCCTGCAAGGCGGGCGACGCGCTCGCGTACTTGGGCGAACGTGTGCCGGCGACCGCCGCACACGGTGGCGACGGAATCGGGTTGCGCCGCAGCGGCGCGCTTCAGGGTCTGTGTGATCTGCATGGCACGTTCCTTCTGGGCGATGAGCCGCCGTGGAGTCACTGTGCCGAGCGGTACGCAGAACCGTCCCTAGGCGATCCCAATCGTTGCGAAGAAGGACAAAGACGGGCGCAAAGGACCCCCGCCGACGCCGCGCCATGAGGACAGTCTTCTGCCAACCTTGCAAGACGGTGGTAAGTTGGGTCTCATCAACAACAAGGGGAGGAGACATGAGTCGATCGCGAGTTTTGCCGCACTAGCGGGGCTCGACCCGCTGCGCAGCCGAGAGTGGGGGGTCGTTGGCGGCGCCATGCTCGCGCGACAGGGTTCCCGCAACAGGTGATCGAGCCTCGAGCCCGTCTGCGCGATCCGCCACAACGCCAGCACCGGGAGGGCAGGGCCGTCACGCACATCGCGCTCGCCCGGCGCGCCGCGGGCTTGCTAAAGTGATCGTCCGCGCCGCACCGCCGCGCGCGTTCCACCTTCCCGATCTCGCAGAGGATTCCCCATGCCCCTCGTCTCGATGCGCCAGCTGCTCGACCATGCCGCCGAGCACGGCTACGGCATCCCGGCCTTCAACGTCAACAACCTCGAGCAGGTGCAGGCGGTGATGAGCGGCGCCGACGAGGTGGGCGCTCCGGTCATCCTGCAGGCCAGCGCCGGCGCCCGCAAGTACGCGGGCGAGGCCTTCATCAAGCACCTCATCGCGGCGGCGATCGAGTCGTGGCCGAAGGTGCCGCTGGTCATGCACCAGGATCACGGCCAGAGCCCCGACGTCTGCAAGAGCGCCATCGACCTCGGCTTTTCCTCGGTGATGATGGACGGCTCGCTCGAGGCCGATGGCAAGTCGATCGCCAGCTACGACTACAACGTCGAGGTGACGAGGAAGGTGGTCGACATGGCACACGCGCGCGGCGTCACGGTCGAGGGCGAGCTCGGCTGCCTCGGCTCGCTCGAGACGATGCGCGGCGACAAGGAAGACGGCCACGGCACCGAGTCGACGATGACGCGCGAGCAGCTCCTCACCGACCCCGAGCAGGCGGCCGACTTCGTCAAGCGCACCCAGCTCGACGCGCTGGCGATCGCCATCGGCACCAGCCACGGCGCCTACAAGTTCACGCGCAAGCCCACCGGCGACATCCTGGCCATCGATCGCATCAAGGCGATCCA
>JBDTIO010000273.1:0-5772 GCA_039936375.1 Caldimonas sp.
GTAATAGTCCGACCAGTACCGTCATTGCGCCTGGGTTCGCTGCCCGGCAACATCTGACCTGATGGAGTGCGCACCCGCTTGATGGTGTGCACCAACGGAGATGGTGCACACCATGAAGGATCAAACAAGAGCGACGACGCGAATCCGGCGCCAGCATGAACGGGAGTTCAAGGACGAGCTGATTGCGCAGAGTCTGGTCCCGGGCGCGTCGGTGACGGGGATTGCGATGAAGGGCGGCATCAACGCCAACCTTCTATTCAAGTGGCGCCGTGAGCACGTCACGGCGGTGGCGGCTTGCGCACTGACCGCCGCGACGTTGCTGCCGGTGTGCGTGATCCCTGAGACCGCGTCGCCATCGAGCGCGCAGCCAACCGCGACCGCAGGGCCTGCCGTCAACCGAAGCTCGCGTCCAGGCGTCATCGAAGTCGAGATCGCCGGTGCCCAGTTGCGGCTTCGTGGCGTCGTTGACGAGGCGCTGCTCTGCAGCGTCTTGCGCGCACTGCGTCAGAGCGCATGATCGGCCCTCGCGCTGGGACCCGGATATGGCTTGCTGCCGGCGTGACGGACATGCGCTGCGGCATCGACTCGCTGGCGGCGAAGGTCCAGATGGCGCTGACGGAGGATCCGTTCAGCGGCCATGTCTTCGCATTCCGTGGTCGCAGAGGCGACTTGGTGAAGTTGCTTTGGAGTGACGGCGACGGCATGTGTCTGTTGACGAAGCGGCTTGAGCGAGGCCGCTTCATATGGCCGCAGGCCGACAGCGGGAGCGTCTCGCTGAGCAAAGCGCAACTCTCGATGCTGCTCGAAGGGATCGACTGGCGGCACCCTGAACGCACGTGGCAACCACGCATGGTGGTGTAGTCGAGCGAGCAAATGGTTGACGGGACAAGTCCCGTTGCGAGGGGTGGTCTCAGCTGGCAAAGTCATGGTCATGACGTTCGTGGACCTCGTGGCCAGCAACGCCGCATTGAGCGGAGAGGTTCGGCGCTCGCACGAGGCCTTGAAGATCGCGCAGTTGACCATCGACAAGATGAAGGTCGAACTGGCGTACCTGCGGCGCATCAAATACGGCCGCTCCAGCGAGAAGCTCGAGCATGCCCAACTCGAACTCATAGGCGACCAAGTCGCGCAACCGGTGGTTGAGTTGCCCGCTGATACAGACTCGGATGACGGGTTGAAGTCCAATGTGACGTCACTCGACAACGAGCGCAAGAAGCGCGAGCCCAAGACCAGGCCCGGACTGCGCGAGTTGCCAGCGCACCTGCCACGACGCACCGTCGTTCACACACCGCAAGGCGGGTGCGGCTGCACGGCATGTGGTGGCGGCTTGCGGGAGATCGGCCAAGACGTCTCGGAGGTTCTGGACTATGAGCCGGGCACCTTCCACGTGGTGCGCCACGTGCGCCCGAAGCTGGCCTGCGCGGGATGCCACACGATCACGCAGGCGCTGGCGCCGACGCGACCGATGGACCGGTGCATGGCCGGTGCGGGTCGCTGACGCACATCGCGGTGAGCAAGTTCGCTGATCATGTACCGCTGTACCGGCTGTGCCAGATCTACGGTCGTGACGGTGTGGAGATGAGTCGCTCGACCATCACCGACATGATCGGCAATTGCGGCTTGTTGTTGACGCCGCTGGCCGATGCCTTGGGGCGCTACGTGCTGAGGGCCGACAAGGTCCACGGCGACGACACGCCGATCCGTGCGCTGGGTGGCAAGGGCGAGAAGGCGCACACGGGTCGGCTGTAGGTCTACGTTCGCGATGACCGCCCGAGTGGCGACAAGGCTGCGCCGGCGGTGTGGTTCCAATATTCGGCCAACCGCAAGGGCGAACATCCGGCGCGCCACCTCAACAAGTTCAGCGGCATCCTGCAGGCCGATGCGTACTCCGGGTACGACGCGATCTACAAGGGTGGTCGGATCCTCGAGGCTGGGTGCTGGAGCCACGCGCGCCGAAAGCTGTGGGATATCCACGTCAAGCAACATCGCCTGCCCGGGACGCTGGCACATCGTATCCGGCTGGGCGCGGCATATTGAGTTGAACTCGTTGCCTCCCCAGCATCGCACCCATGAGGGAGATGTGGGAGGCGGCTTGGTCGAAGGCGGTGTCGTATGCCGCTCGCTGGCTCAGCGTCGGCGCGCTGAGCGCGTTCATTTTCGGGCGAGTGGCTGCCGTATCGGCGCAGCGCGCTTGGTCGACCAGGTCGAAGTCAGGCGGCGGGTTGCCAGCGATGAGGCAGCAATTCCTCGATCCGGCTGTTCAACTGAGTGGGCAGCCGGGTGAGCACGTCCTTCAGGTAGTCGAAGGGGTTGTGCCCATTGAGCTTGGCCGATTGCACCAGGCTCGTGACGACCGCAGCGCGCTTGCCCGCCAGTTCGCTGCCTATGAACAGCCAGTTGGATCTTCCAAGGGCCAGCGGGCGGATTCGATTCTCGACGTGGTTGTTGTCTATGGGCACATCGCCGTCGAGCAGGAACTGGGACAGCGCCTTCCAGTTGTTCAAGCTGTAGTCCAGGGCCTTGGCGATGGCGCTTCCATCGGGGACCTGCTCGCGCTCGAGCTGCATCCAGACGTGCATCTCCTCCCACAGTGGCTTGGACCGCTCCTTTCGCATTTGCAGCCGCTGCTCGCTGCTCAGCGTTCTGGCGTCGGCCTCGATGCGGTACAGCCAGGCGATGCGCTGGATCGCCTGCGCCGCCACCGGACTGGCGTTGGCCTTGAGCAGTTCGTCAAAGTAGCGTCTCGCGTGGGCCAGACAGTTTGCCGTGACGCGACCCTTCACCGCCAAGGCAGCGTCGTAGCCGGCATATGCGTCAACGACAAGAGTGCCCGACCAGCCCTTGAGGAACTCATAGGGGTACTTGCCGCCCCGTCCCAGGCAGAAGTCGTACACCACTGCAGGGTGAGGATCGAAGGCTCCTCGGGCGTAGGCCCACATGTAGGTGGTTTTGGTCTTGCCCGCGCCGGGGTCCAACATCGCGACCGGCGTCTCGTCGGCGTGCACCACTCTCGAGCCCAGGACAAACTCCCTGTGCGCGTCGTACAGCGGCATCAACTGCACGCCCGTCTGTCCCGACCAGCCCGCCAGCGTCGAACGCGGCGTGTGCACTCCCTGGCGCGCATTGATCTGCTCCTGCCGGTAGTACGGCAGGTGGTCCACGAAGCGGCTGATCACCGTGTGGGCCTGCAAGGCCGGCGTTGGCAGCGCGTTGTCGAAGACCTGGGGCGCGGCGGGCTCTTGCACCATCAGCTGGCAGCACCTGCAGGCCCACTTGCCGCGGATCTGGCGCTGCACGAAGAACTTGGCCGGCACGACGTCCAGCCGCTCGCTGATGTCCTCGCCCACCCGAACCATCGGCTTGCCGCAGGAGCAGTCGGTGTTGTCGGGCTCGACGAGCGTGTCCACCCTCGGCAGATGCGCCGGCAGCGGCTCACGCCTGGGGCGACGGGGGGCCTTCTTCTCGTCGCTCGCGGGCGGGGTGCCGACCTGGGCTTGCAACTCAGCGAGCTGGGCTTCCAGAGCGGCATGGTCGGCGTCGAACGTCTCTTCGAAGATCTCCCGCTGCTCGGCGTTCATCCGCTCGGTCCTGGCGCCGAACTTCCAGCGCTTCAGGCGCGTCAGCTCGAACGTGAGGCTCTCGATCTTGGTGTCACGCCACTTGATCGCCCGAGCATCCGAGCCTATGCGCTTGCCTTGCTCGCGTATGTGTCGATCCTGTTCGGCAATCTGTTTGCTCTGCTCATCGATGTGGGCCAGCATCTGCGCGGCCACCTCGGCCAATTCGGCTGGATTGAGCGCCTCGAGGTCTTTGTCTTTTACCGCATGCACATCGAGCATGCATGCATTGTGCAAGCTTTCTTGACAGGTGCTACCCGCGCTTGCTCGTCTTGTTGAGCTGTCAATCGTGTGCTAGTTACTCACATGCGTGTGATGACTCTGAGCTGCTCGAGGCGCTGCCACGGCAGGCCCAGGATCAACGCATCGAATTGATCCTTGCTCAACGTCAAGGGCGCCGCGTCGACTGAAGCATCGCGCGGCCACTCGAAGCTGCCCGCGTTCAATCGGCGGGCCGCGCACCACACGCCGAATCCGTCGTGCACCAACAGCTTGATGCGGCTCGAGCGGGCATTCGTGAACAGGTAGCCGTGGTGCGCCCGCGCGGCGCCGAAGACCTGAACCACGCGTGCGAGCAGTCGCTCGACGCCGGCGCGCATGTCGATGGGCTCGACGGCGAGCCACATGGCATCGATCCTGATCATCTCAGCAGCTCGCGCATCCAGCTCGCACATTCGCCCGCCGCTGAGCTGGGCCAGGTCACAGCGATCACACTCGCGCCGCGGCGAATCTCAATGCGGATGTCCGCCGATGCCGGCGCCTTGGCAGGCGCTGGTAGCTGCAACGGCACGAAGCTCGGCGCCGGTGACGTGTCATTCGCGCCGGGCAACACCTCAACACCCACAGCCGTCCGCTCAGCCTCGATCACCCAACGGCGAACCAGGTTTGCATTGACACCGTTGGCCATCGCCACCGCAGCGATGGATACCCCGGACCGCCGGCACAAGGCAACTACGTGCGCCTTGAACTCGGGGCTGTGATTGCGCCGGCGCCGACGGCCGTCGACAACTTCATCAGAGATAGGGTTCACGTGTCCACGCAGAATCTTGGTGGACACGAGACTCCTATGTCAGCCGCCTGGAATCAAGACGCCACGGCTGGACGCTTACCTTCATTCGTCGGAGTTCCACCTCATCACGCCTCGGGGCTCAACCTACTCTCGCGAGTCGTACCTCCAAGCCGTAGAGTCCGGCAAGATCGTCTACCTGAAGTGGGAGGCCGCGGAAATCATGGTCCGCCGGTTCGGCAGCGTGGTGCTGCTTCGCTATCGGGCTGAGCTCGAGATGCCCAGCGCGACTGGCGAGCATTCGGCCTTCGCTTGCTGGCACACGGACTCGTACGAACTGCACAATGGCTTCTGGCAAGTCGTCTGGTCGCAGGCCACCCTCATTCGCTAGAAGCCGAAGAGTGGCACGTGCCGCCTAACCCTTCCATCGAGCGGACGTACCAAAGGCCGCTTCGCGCCCTTTGGCCCGCCGCTCATGTCAAACGTTAGATCCCTGAGCATCGAATGCCGTACACGGAAGGCTTGGTTCACTTCAGGCATCGAGCTGGCCTTGTGCATTGCTATCGACGCCAGCAAGAAGCCGTGCGGGAAGTCGGCAATCAAGGCATTGAGCAGAGCTGCAGCGCGCGAAGCGGTTCCTGGGCCGCCCGTCCGTCGGCGGTCGGCTCACGGCAGTGCAGCTCGTAGCGAATGAAGAAGAACTCTTCGCGGGCGCGCTCCTCAATCGGCCATCGAAGCAGAAGTGCAAATCAACGGTTGCTCGTATCGTCCAAGCGGGGCAAGAGCAGCCGTCGTCAAGCGTGCTCATCGGTGAGCACAGTCACAACAGCTCGGGTCGTGCCGCACGCGGCCCTGCGGCGTACCGCAGCGCCGGGCCTGCGGGTCTGCACGTGCGCCGGCAAGTACGCCCGCGCAGAGTGGCGTCTGAGTTCTCCGGCTGCCAGAATGCAAGTCATGCTCTGCACACAGGCATCTAACCCTTCCATCGAGCGGACGTGCAACATCAGGCTTCGCCTGCTGTCGCCCGCCGCTCATGTCAAACGTTAGGTCCCACATGCACCGCCCGGTTCCTGTCGGGGCGCTTGCCATTCGCAGCTATTCAGGTGGTCATCAATGAGCGCTCTCCTATGTATTCTGCTTGGCGGAGTG
>JBDTIO010000274.1:0-10829 GCA_039936375.1 Caldimonas sp.
GCCGCCATCGCGATCGCCTCGAAGACGGCGCGGCGCGACGGCTCGAGCCGCGACACCAGCGCCGTCATCCGCATGTGCTCGCCGCGGCGCAGCGCCGACACCGAACCGAGCATCGCCAGCCAGAGAAAGAGAATGGAGGCGAGCTCGTCCGACCAAACCAGCGGGTTGTGCAGGACGAAGCGCGAGAACACGCCCGAAAACAGGACGACGATGTCGGCCGCCACCAGGGCTGCAGCCGGAACCTCGACTAGCCAGCCGAGCCCGGCGTCGATGCGCGCGAGGGTCGCGTGCCTCGCCGCCGGGTGGTTCACGCCAGCTTGCCGGTGCTGCGCTCCAGGATTGCCCAGGCCTCGTCGCCGTACTTGCCTTTCCACTCGGCATAGAAGCCGGCCTGGCGCAGACGGTCGCGGAAGCTCGCCGCCTGCGGCTGGTTGAATATCAGGCCCTTGGCGGCGAGATCCTTCTGCAGCGTCGCGTTGAGGGTGGCGACGTCGGCGCGCTCCTTCACGCCCGCGGCGTTGACATGCCTGGAGACGATTGCCTTCAGGTCGTCGGGCAGGCGATGCCAGGCGGCGCCGTTGGCGAGGAACCAGAAGCCGTCCCACATGTGGTTGGTCATCGAGCAGTACTTCTGCACCTCGTACAGCTTGGCCGTCGAGATGATGGCGAGCGGGTTTTCCTGGCCGTCGACCACCTTCGACTGCAGCGCGCTGTAGACCTCGCTGAAGTTGATCGACGCCGGCGACGCCTCGAAGGCCTTGAACATCGAGGTCCACAGTGGTGAAACCGGGACGCGGATCTTGAAGCCCTTCAGGTCGTCGGCGTTGCGGATCGGCTTGGTCGACGAGGTGATCTGGCGAAAGCCGTTGTCCCAGATGCGTTCCATCGGCACCAGGCCCGACGTGGCGATCTCCTTCCTCACGTAGGCGCCGAGGTCGCCGTCCAGCGCCTTCCACACCTCGTCGTAGCTGCTGAAGGCAAAGCCGATGCCGGTGATCGACGCGGCAGGGACGAGCGTCGACAGGATGAGGCCCGAGAGGGTGAAGAACTCGATGCCGCCCGATCGCACCTGGCTCAGCATGTCGGTGTCGGAGCCGAGCTGGTTGTTGGGAAAGATCTGGATGTCGACCCGGCCCTTGCTCTCGGCCTTGATGGCCTCGGCCATCTCCCGGGCGCGCTGGTTCATGGGGTGCGCGAGCGGCAGGTTGTTGGCGTACTTGTAGCTGAACTCCGCCGTCTGGGCGCGCGCGTAGCGAGCCGGCAGGGCGATGGCGCCGGCGCCTGCGAGCAGGGTGCGTCGGGTGATTTTCATGGGTTCTCCTTGTGTTCGTTGTTTGGCCATTGAGCGATCATCCCTGACCCGGAGGAGCAATGACATCAGATGTTTCATCTAGGCCGGTCGCCGTCGTCACCGGCGGCGCGCGCGGCATCGGCCTGGCCGTCGGCCGCTGGTTCCTGGCGCATGGGCACCGCGTCGCCTTGATCGACATCGACGCCGCGACGCTGGCTCAGGCTGCCACCGAGCTCGCGAACGAGTCGCACGTGCTCGCGCTGCACGGCGACGTGTCCGATCCGCGTGCCGTGCAGACCGCGATCGATGCGGTCGACGCGCGCTTCGGCCGTATCGACGCCCTCGTCAATAACGCCGGCGTGGCGGTCTTCAAGCCGATCGGCGAAACGACGTTCGAGCAATGGCGCTACGTGCTCGGCACCAATCTCGATGGCACCTTTCTCTGCACCCAGGCCTGCGTGCCGGTGATGCGGCGAAGCGGTGGCGGCAGCATCGTCAACATCGCCTCGATTTCGGGCCTGCGCGCCAGCACGCTACGCGTCGCGTACGGCACGAGCAAGGCGGCGATCGTCGCCCTCACGAAGCAGCAAGCGGTCGAGCTCGGCACGATGGGCATCCGTGCCAATGTGGTTGCGCCCGGCCCGGTCGACACGGAGATGGCCAAGCTGGTGCACAGCGTGGCCATCCGCTCCGACTACTACGACGCCATCCCGATGAACCGCTATGGCACGACCGAGGAGATCGCCAACGCCGTCGGATTTTTGTGCAGCGACGCGGCGGCCTATGTCAACGGCCAGGTGCTTGCGGTGGATGGTGGCTTCGAGGCCGCTGGTGTCGGTCTGCCGACGCTGCGCAAGAACTCGGCCTAAATAGCCATGCGTCGGGGCGGGATCAGGCTGCCGCTGCACTCTACTGCGCTCATGTCCCCCGGCGCCGGCCTGCGGCCGACGCCTCCTCCTTTACTTCGCTCCGCGGAGCGCCGCACCGTCCTGATCGAGCCGCAGTGAAGACATTCAACGCGGGCGGGCCACGGTGCCTGCCAACGCCATTGGCCCACGCAGTCCTCAGTTGTCCGGAGGTTTGAACCGCGGCAATTCGTCGAACAAGGCCTCGGCCGCCTCTTCGGGAGCCATCAGGCGCCAGTGGGCGCTGAGCGACAGGTCGTCGGCGACGTGCACGAGCGCGGCCAGGTCGTGGTTCGAATCGATCTCGAGGATGCGCGCCGCGAAGCGCCTCTTCCAGTCGTCCGTGCTGGCGACGTACGAAAGGACAGCGCCCGGTTCGTCCAGGCGCATCGGCTCCGATGGCACCATGGGTTGCGACGCCACCGCGTCGCGGATCAGGCGAGGATCGCGAGGAGCCGCATCGCGCTTCTGAGCGTCAGCGACAGGACGAGTCCCGACAGCCAGCCGCTCGACGCGCGCGAGGTGATCGGCGCGGTATTCAGGGTGGCGGCGTCGTATCGGCTTTGCACGCGGCCAATGTACGGCCGGCGATGCGTCGCGTGTGCGTGCGAGAAGGCGGCGCCCGGCAATCCGTCACGTCGCCGCGCTCAGCGTGTCGCGTGGGGCCGGTCCTTGCACACCGGGCAGGCCGGATCGCGCGCCACTCCCAGCTCCGTCCATTCCATGGCGCGCGCGTCCAGCATCTGCAGCCGCCCGGTGAGCGAGGTGCCGATGCCGGCGAGAAGCTTCAAGGCCTCGGCGGCCTGCATGCTGCCGACGATGCCAACCAGCGGCGCGAAGATGCCCATCGTCGAGCAGGCAACGTCCTCGAATGCGGCGTTCTGCGGAAATGCGCAGGCGTAACACGGCGACGACGTTTCGCGACTGTCGTAAACGGAGATCTGGCCGTCGAAGCCGATCGCCGCGCCGGCGACCAGCGGCTTTCGGTGTCGCACGCAGGCAGCGTTGACCGCGTGACGGGTCGCGAAGTTGTCGCTGCAGTCGACAACCACATCGGCATCGGCCACCAGTGCGTCGAGTCGAGCTGCATCGGCTCGTTCGTTGAGGGCGATGACCTCGACGCCGGGGTTGATCTCGCCGACCGACAGCGCCGCCGACATCGCTTTCGGTTCGCCCAGGCGCGACAGGTCGTGGGCAATCTGCCGCTGCAGGTTGGTGAGGTCGACCCGATCGCCGTCGACGATCGTGATGTGGCCGACGCCGGCGGTGCCGAGATAGAGGGCAACCGGCGAGCCGAGCCCGCCAGCGCCGATGACGAGCGCGTGCGCCGCCAGTAGCTTGTCCTGGCCCTCGATGCCGATGTCGTCGAGGAGCAGGTGGCGCGAGTAGCGCAGCAGGTCGTCGTCGTTCATCGAGGTGTCCACAAACGAGAACGCCCGTGCTTCACACGGGCGTTTCGCAGCAAGGCGGAGGTGCGCTTAATTGGTTCGGGCTTCGGCCTTGCGCTCGATCGCCGTCTTGCTGACGAGCACGGTCTTGCCCTCGAGCTGGTTGATGGCCTGGCGGAGCTGGAAATCGTCGGCGCTACCGAACTCCGGCGGCGGCTTGGGCACCAGCGCCTTCGCCTGGTCGGCCTCGAACTTCTTGCGCGCTTCCTCGCGTGCTTTCTCGCGGGCATCGTCTTTCACCTCGGCGCCCTGGCCGCTCTGCAGGTGCTTTTCGAGATCGGCTTCGCGGGTGCGCAATGCAGCGAACAGGTTCCCGTCGGCCGTCTCGTCGAGCATGATGTCGGGCACGATGCCCCTGGCCTGGATTGACGCGCCGCTCGGCGTGTAGTAGCGCGCCGTCGTGATCTTCAGTGCGGTGTCGGGCGACAGCTGCCGCACCGTCTGCACCGAGCCCTTGCCGAACGTCTGCGCACCCATGATCGTGCCGCGGTGGTAGTCCTGCAGGGCGCCGGCGACGATCTCGCTCGCCGAGGCCGAGCCTTCGTTGACGAGGACGATCAGCGGCACCTTCTTCAGTGCTTCGGGCAGGCGGCGCAGCGGGTCGGCGCCGCCGCGACGCTGGTAATACTCGGGCGAGGCCTTGAAGGTGGCCTTCGAATCGGGGATCTGGCCATTGGTCGTGACGACAACGGAATCGGTCGGCAGGAACGCCGCCGAAATGGCGACCGCCCCTTCGAGCAGGCCGCCCGGGTCGTTGCGCAGATCGAGCACGACGCCCTTGATGTTCGGATCCTGCTTGTAGAGATCACCCACCTTGGTGGCGAAGTCCTCGACCGTGCGATCCTGGAACTGGCTGACTCGGACCCAGGCGTAGCCGGGGTCGATCATCTTGGCGCGGACGCTCTGCAGCTTGATTTCCTCGCGCACGATGCTCACCGGAAAGGTGCGGCCCTCGCTCTTGCGAAAGATGGTCAGCACGACCTTGGTGTTCGGCTCGCCGCGCATCCGCTTGACGGCCTGATCGACCGTCAGGCCCTTGACCAGGGTGTCGTCGATCTTGGTGATGAGGTCGTTGCTCTTCAGGCCGGCGCGAAAGGCCGGCGAGCCTTCGATCGGGCTGACGACCTTCACCAGGCCGTCTTCCATGCCCATCTCGATGCCGATGCCGACGAAGCGGCCGGTGGTCGCCTCGCGAAACTCCTTGAAGCTCTTCTTGTCGAAATACTGCGAGTGCGGGTCGAGCCCGGCGACCATGCCGGTGATCGCGTCGTTGATGAGCTTTTTCTCGTCGACCGGTTCGACATAGTCGGACTTGACGAGGCCGAACACGGCGGCCAACTGCTGCAACTCCTCGATGGGCAACTGCGACACCGAATTTCGGGCGCTGGCCTCGAGCTGCATCGTTGTCAGCGCGCCGGCGACGGCGCCCAACACCAGCCAGCCGGCGACCTTGAGTTTGACCCCCATGAACGACCCTTTCAGATTCTGGCCTGCAGCGGCGGTTTCAATCGGTTGGCGCAAAGTGCCTCCTCAGTATATTCCGGCAAGCAATTTCAGAGCCTGCGCAAGGCCGGAAAGTTGCAGGCGTTTGTCTACTTTGCAAGAGGAAACGGAGCAGCGGCGGCCGCTTCGCACAGACGCAGGGCGTAGCTGACAGAACTGTCATCTGGCCGACAGCGAAGGTTTCGAGGCCGTTGTCTAGAGTGCCGGTTCCGCGCCGATCCCGGTTCGCCATGTTTCGCTCGCGTTTGCCTGCACCGATCCCTGCCCTGCTCCTCGCTGTCGTCGCGGCGTCGCTGCTCGCCGGCTGCGCGGTTGGCCCCAGCTACGTTCGCCCGCAAGTCGACGTGCCCGCGGCCTACAAGGAAGGCAACGGCTGGAAAGTGGCGGAGCCGCGCCCGGTCGACAGCCGCCGCCCCTGGTGGGAATCGTATGGCGACGAGACGCTGAACGCGCTCGTCGCCTCGGCCAACGCCGCCAACCAGAACATCCACCAGGCCGAGGCGCAGTACCGGCAGGCCCGGGCCATCGCCGATGCAGCGCGGGCAGGCTTTTACCCGAGCGTCGGCGCCAGTGTCTCGGCCAGCCGCGGCACGTCGACGACGACCGGGCGCGACAGCACCTCGTTCGGCGCCGGCCTGAGCGCCAACTGGCAACCCGACTTCTGGGGCGGCGTGCGACGCGCCGTCGAGTCCGGCGAGGCCGGGGCCGCGGCGAGCGCCGACGACCTGGCGGCGGCGCGTCTCAGCATCCAGACGGCACTGACCGAGGACTACCTGCAACTGCGCTACATCGATGTGCAGCGCGAGCTCTATGCGAACACGACGGCGGCCTACGCCCGGGCGCTGAAGCTGACGCGGGCGCAGTTCGCCGCCGGCGTGGTATTGCGCTCGGACGTCGCCCTGGCCGAGACGCAGCTGAAGACGGCCCAGGCGCAAGGCGTCGACCTCGACGCGCAGCGCGCCCAGCTCGAGCACGCCATTGCCATCCTCACGGGGCGTCCGCCGGGGAGCTTCGCATTGACGGCGGTGTCGCCGGCCGACAAGTTCCAGGCGCGCATGCCGGCGATTCCGCTCAGCCTGCCGTCAGAGCTGCTCGAAAGGCGCCCGGACATCGCCGCCGCCGAGCGCCGTGCCGCCGCCGCCAACGCCAATATCGGCGTGGCCCAGGCCGCGTACTACCCGACGCTTTCCCTGGGCGCGGGCGGCAGCCTTTCGGCCGGCACGGTCGCCATGCTGCTGGACACGCCGAGCCGCGTCTGGTCGCTCGGCGCGACGCTGGCCCAATCGGTGTTTGACGGCGGCCTGCGCCGGGCCCGCACGGCGCAGGCCGTTGCCGTCTTCGACCTCGCGGTCGCCCAATACAAGCAGACGGTGCTGAACGGCTTCCAGCAGGTCGAGGACGACCTCGCGACGCTCAGCGTGCTTGACCGCGAGACGGCGCTGCAGGACGAAGCGGTCACTGCCGCACGCCTCGCCGAGCAGCTGGCGCTCGCCCAGTATCGCGGCGGCACCGCCAGCTACCTGAGCGTCGTCACGGCGCAGACGCTGGCGCTGTCGAACCAGCGCACGGCGGTGCAGCTGCGCAGCCGCCAGCTGACGACGAGCGTCGCCCTGATCGCGGCCACCGGCGGCAGCTGGTCGCCGGCGAGCGAGCGCCCCGGCGCCGCCGCTGTCCCGTCTTCGCCGCCGGTATCGACCGCGTCAACGTCTCCCGGAAGCTGATCGCATGCAGGCTGAATCCCACACCCGTCGCAACATCGTCGCCGTCATCGTGATGGTGATCGTGGTCGTCGCCATCGTCTGGATCTGGCAGCACCTCGCGCGCGAGAGCAAGCCGGCGGCGCGCCCGGTCGCCGCGGTGCAGGTCACGACGGTCAAGGTCAGGGAGCAGGACATGCCGGTCTACCGCACCGGCGTCGGCACCGTCACGGCGCTGGCGAGCGTGACCGTCAAGCCGCGCATCGACGGCCAGCTCGACAAGGTCAGCTTCGTCGAAGGGCAGGACGTGAAGGCCGGCCAGCTGCTCGCGCAGATCGACCCACGCACGCTCCAGGCCCAGCTGGCGCAGGTGCAGGCGCAGAAGGCACGCGACCAGGCCCAGCTCGGCAACGCGCGCAACGACCTCGGCCGCTACACGAGCCTGATCACCCAGGACGCGGCGACCCAGCAGCAGCTCGACACGCAAAAGGCCCTGGTCGCGCAGCTGGAGGCGGCGGTCAAGACCGACGACGCGCAGATCAACTACGCGCAGGTGCAGCTCAGCTTCACGCACATCGTCGCGCCGATCAGCGGCCGGGTCGGCGCCCGGCTCGTCGATGCCGGCAACATCGTCCACGCAGCCGACCCGGGCGGCCTCGTCGTGATCAATCAGATCGATCCGATCACGGTCGTCTTCACCCTGCCTGAAGAGGCGTTCCAGGACATCAACCACGCCCTGCACGCCAGCGCCACGCCGCTGCAGGTCGTCGCCTATCCGCGCAGCGGCGAGGAGGTGCTCGGCAGCGGCAAGCTGGTCCTGCTCAACAACCAGATCGACACGACGACCGGAACTGTGCAACTCAAGGGAAGCTTCGCCAACGCTGCCCATGCGCTCTGGCCGGGCCAGTACGTCAACGTCCGCCTCGTCCTGCGCCATGAGCCGCACGCTCTGACGGTGCCGGCGGCCGCGGTGCAGCGCAGCCAGGAAGGAACCTTCCTCTGGGTCATCGGCGACGACGACAAGGCGACCAACCGTCCGGTGCGCGTCGGCTCGATCCAGGACGGGCTGGCCATCATCGACAACGGCGTCAAGCTCGGCGAGCGCGTCGTCGTCGACGGTCAATACAAGGTCAAGCTCGGCGTCGCCGTGGTCGAGGCGGCACCTGCCGCCGGTCGCGCCGCCAGCGCCGCCTCGTCGCCCGGCGCGACAAGCGGCGTCACCAGCCCGCTGGCGAAAGCCAACGCAGGGCGACCGTGAACGTCTCTGCCGCCTTCATCCGCCGGCCGATCGGCACGACGCTTTTGGCCCTGGCGCTGCTCCTCGTCGGCATCGCGACCTTTCCGCTGCTGCCGGTCGCGGCGCTGCCGCAGGTCGACTTCCCGACCATCCAGGTCTCGGCCAACCTGCCCGGCGCCAGCCCGGAGACGATGGCCTCGAACGTGGCGCAGCCGCTCGAGCGGCAGTTCTCGCTGATCGCCGGCCTGGCGCAGATGACCTCGACCAACGGCATCGGCTCGACCCAGATCACGCTCCAGTTCGAGCTCAACCGCTCGATCGACGCCGCCGCCCTCGACGTGCAGGCGGCGATCAACGCCTCGTCCGGTCAGCTGCCGGCGAACCTGCCGAACCCGCCGACGTATCGCAAGACGAACCCTGCCGACGCGCCGATCATGCTGATCACCGTGCAGTCGCAGACGCTGCCGCTGATCCAGGTCAACGACTACGCCGACAACATCCTGGCGCAGCAGATCTCGCAGATCTCGGGCGTTGGCCAGGTGCGCATCGGCGGCGCGCAGAAGCCGGCGGTGCGGATCCAGATCGACCCGACCAAGGTTGCCGCGCTCGGCCTCAGCCTCGAGGACATCCGCGCCGTCATCGGCACGATCTCGGTCAACCAGCCCAAGGGCACGGTCGACGGCCCGACGCAGAGCTTCACCGTCTACACGAACGACCAGCTGGTCAAGGCGGCGCCGTGGAACGACGTGATCCTCGCCTATCGCAAGGGCGCACCGATCCGGATCCGCGACGTCGGCGTCGCCGTCGACGCGGCCGAGGACAGCAAGGTTGCGGCCTGGGCTTATCCGGGCGCCGCCGCGCCCGACAGCGGCATCGACCCGGGGCGCGGCCTCATCCTCGTCATCACCAAGGAGCCGGGCGCCAACGTCATCGACACCGTCGACGCGATCAAGGCCGCATTGCCGCGCTTGCAGGCGGCGATTCCGCCGACCGTCAACGTGCGCATCCTAGTCGACCGGACGCAGACGATCCGCGCCTCGGTGCACGACGTCGAGTCCACGCTGCTTCTGACGGTGGGCCTGGTCGTGATGGTCATCTTCATCTTCTTGCGCAGCGTCCCGGCGACGCTGATCCCGAGCGTCACCGTGCCGCTGGCGCTGACCGGCACGGCGGCGGTGATGTACCTGGTCGGTTTCAGCCTCGACAACCTGTCGCTGATGGCGCTGACCATCTCGGTCGGCTTCGTCGTCGATGACGCCATCGTCATGCTCGAGAACATCTATCGCCACGTCGAAAACGGCATGGCGCCGATGGAGGCCGCCTTCAAGGGCGCCGGCGAGATCGGCTTCACCATCATCTCGATTTCGGTGTCGCTGGTCGCGGTCTTCATTCCGCTGCTCCTGATGGGCGGGATCGTCGGGCGGTTGTTCCGCGAGTTCGCGGTCACCGTCACGCTGGCCATTGCCGTCTCGGTGCTGATCTCGTTGACACTGACGCCGATGCTGTGCTCGCGCTTCCTGAAAAACGAGCACAAGAGCCGGCACGGACGCGTCTACCTGCTCTTCGAGCGCGGCTTCGACGCCCTCCTGAACGGCTACCGGCGCGGCCTGCACACCGTGCTCGAGCACCAGTTCCTTACCCTGTGCGTCTTTCTCCTCACCCTGTCGGCGACAGTCGCTCTCTTCATCATCATCCCGAAGGGGTTCTTCCCGCAGCAGGACACCGGCTTCATCTTCGGCTCGGCGCAAGGCGCCCAGGACACCTCCTTCGAGGCGATGAACCGGCGCATGGTCCAGCTCGCCGACGTCGTTCGCCACGACCCCGACGTGACCGGCGTCGCCATGTTCGGCAACTCGTCGCAGTTCAATGCCGGCTTCTTCTTCATTGCCCTCAAGCCCAAGGATCAGGGCCGCAAGCTGAGCGCCGACGAGGTCATCGCCCGCTTGCGCCCGAAGCTGGCCCGGGTGGAGGGCGTGTCACTGCTGATGCAGGCGGGCCAGGACATCAACGTCGGCGGCCGCCTCGCCCGCACCCAGTTCCAGTACACGCTCACCGACGCCAACCTCGACGAGCTCAACGAATGGGCGCCCAAGCTGCTCGCGAAGATGCAGGAGATGCCGCAGCTCACCGACGTCGCCTCCGACATCCAGAACGCGGCCAACACCGCCTCGCTGACGATCGACCGCGACCGCGCCTCGAGCCTCGGCATTTCCCCGGCCGTGATCGACTCGACGATCTACGACGCCATCGGCCAGCGCCAGGTGGCGCAGTACTTCACGCAGATCAACAGCTACCACGTGGTGCTCGAGGTGACGCCGGCGCTGCAGTCGGATCCCTCGCTTTTCAGCAAGCTCTACATCACCTCGCCGATCACCGGCCAGCAGGTGCCCCTGTCGACGCTGGTCAAGGTGGACACGACCAAGACGGCGTACCTCTCGATCAGCCACCAGAGCCAGTTCCCGGCCGTGACGCTGTCGTTCAACCTGGCCCCCGGGGTGGCGCTTGGCGAGGCGGTGACGGCGATTGAAAAGGCCCAGGCGCAGATGGGCCTGCCGCCGGCGCTGACCGGATCGTTCCAGGGCTCGGCCAAGGCCTTCGGCGATTCGCTGAAGTCGGAGCCGTACCTGATCGCGGCGGCGCTGATCGCCGTCTACATCGTGCTCGGGCTGCTCTACGAGAGCTACATCCACCCGCTGACGATCCTCTCGACGCTGCCCTCGGCCGGCGTCGGCGCGCTGCTCATCCTGA
>JBDTIO010000275.1:0-5773 GCA_039936375.1 Caldimonas sp.
TCGGCACGGACGATGCCGTCGAAGGACGCAGGCTCGGCGGCGTATTCGGTGGCGCGCGCGCCACTCGCCGCCGCGTAGTCGCGGGCGAATCTCGAGAACTCGAGGTTGTGCGTGTGCACATGCTGGCCGGCGGCGATCGCCTGCCTGGCGCTGCCGATGATCTGGTCGTAGCGGCGCACCGGCTCGCCGGCGGCGATGGCGCGGGTGGCGATCTTGTGGCCGGGCGGCACCAGGCCCATCACGGTGATGCCTTCGCTGGCGATGTGCGTGCCGCCGACAAGCTGGTTGCGGGCGATGACCACGTCGTCGTGCGGATGGATACGGATGACGGGGGCGTTTCTCATGACGACTGTCCTTCGGGCGTCGGCCCAGTGTATTTCTCTGCCGCCGGCGCGAGGCTGGCCTGCGCCGCGGCCCGAATCTGCGCCGCTTCATCGACCAGTTGCGAGAGCCGTCGCTTCAGCCACGGCACGACGTCGTGGGTCGGTGGCTGCGCCGGCAGCAGCTCGAGGTCGTTGACGCTCGTCGCGTGGTTCGTTTCCCGGGCAGCAACGTCATCGGGCACCTGCAGGTCGAGGCAGGCGCGCAGCGCGGTCACGGCTTCGGCGAGCGCCGAGTCGATCCGCCGCAACTCGGCCGCGTCGTCGAGCCGCGCCAATGAATGGCGCACCAGCGAGAGATGCGCCATGAAGCGCTCGCCGTGGTCGAGCAGGCCGGCGACCTTCTTGATCGGCAGGCGCACCCCGCGCGGCTCGACACGGCTTCTCGACAATGCCGCACCAAGCGCGGCGAGCGATTCGTAGGCCTTGCGCCGCGCCAGCCGCTCGTCGACGGCGTCGCCCGAGCCGGCGCGCAGCGAATGCGTCGCGTAGTCGCGCAGCTCGCGCAGCACGCGGCCAATCGCCTCCGGCACGCTGCGCCGCTCCCACGACGGCAGCACGTAGCTGAAGCACCAGGCCAGCAGGGCGCCGAGGAAAGTGTCGCCGACGCGTTCGGCGATGGCGAAGCCGCCGGCCGGGTTGACGAGGTGCGATTGCAGCAGCGCCATCACGCTGGCGGCCGTCGAGGTCAGCCAGTAGCGCTGGATGACGAAGGCATGCGCGGTCGCCAGCGCGCCGAGGAAGATGCCGCTCTGAAACCCTTCCGACGGCACGCGCGACAGGGCGACCACGACGAGGCAGCCGAGAATGGTGCCGAGCACGCGCGCATTGCGCCGGGCCAGCGTGTCGCCGAGACTGCCGCGCAGGACGACGCCGACGCTGAGCACCAGCCAGTACGGGTGCGAGCCCCACGGCAGCAGCAGCGCCAGATAGTAGGCCGAGCCGAGCGCGAGCGACATGCGCACGGCGTGGCGCAGCACCAGCGAGTCGCGCCGCAAGTGCGAGCGCAGCGCGCGCAGCGGCCAGCCTTCCGGTGCGACGAAGGTCTGCAGCTGCTCGGTCGTGAGCGGCAGGGCTTCGACGTGGCCCTGCAGCAGTCGATGGATGCGGGCGACGTCGTTGGCGAGCCGGTCGAGCCGGCCCTGCAGCACCGGCAGCAGGCGGGCGCGCGCATCGTCGTCGGGCATCGACAGCTCGACGGCGGCCGCGCCGACTTCGAGCGACGGTGCGGTCGCGTCGGCCGGCGCCGTGCCGCCGTCGCGCAACGCGTCGGCGGCAGCATCGAGGCGCTCGCCGACCGCGCGCAATGCTCGCGCCGCGCGCTCGAGGATCTCGCGCCCGGCCGTGTCGCTGCCGAGCAGGTCGACGTCGAGCCGGCTGGCGAGCAGCGCATCGCGCAGATCGATGATGCGCACGACGATGGCGACGTCGCGTTGCCAGTGCGCGCTCTTCACCGCCGGGTAGACGAGATCGCGCGCCGCCTGCAGCCGGTCGGCCAGTGCCGCCTCGCCGCCGATCCAGGCGCGCAGCGGCGGCGCCTCGCCGGCCAGCACGCGGTACGACACCAGCACGTCGGCTCGCGAGCGGAACAGCTGCGCGGCGGCGTGCAGGGTGGCCACGAGCACGAGCGTGCGGTAGCGGCGCTGCAGCACGACGCCCGCGGCGAGCGCCCACGCAAGATAGGCGAAGCCGCCGCAGGCACTCCAGCCGGCGATGGATAGCTCGTGATCGGCCGGCGGCACGGCCATCGAGAAGATCATCGAGAGCACCGGCGAGAACGACACCGCGCCGGCGCGCGGGCCCCACGCCAGCGTCATCATGGCCAGGAAGGTGACGACGACCACCACCGCGCCGAGCACCAGCGGGTGGGGCCGCAGCAGGTCGACGGCGAAGGCCGCGAGGAAGCTCAGCAGCGCCGCAGCGCCGACGCGGTGCCAGGTGCGCGACGACACGTTCGGCAGGTCGGCGATGCTCGCCGAGACAGCGCCGCTGACGACCAGCGCCGCGGCGTGCGGCCCCGCGAACTCGCGCACCAGCAGCTGGATGCAGCCGATGCCGACGGCCGTCGCGATGCCGTTGACGACGTAGGCCGGCAGCAGCCGCCATGGCCTCAGCCAGGCCGGCAGCGCGACGGCTGCGGCCATCACGCGCGAATCACGCGTCGATCAGCTGGGGATCCCAGGCCTGCACCTTCTGTCGCTGCTCGCCGAGGCCGTCGATGCCTAGGCGCATCTCGTCGCCGGCCTTCAGGTAGCTCGGCGGCTTCATGCCCAGGCCGACACCGGGCGGTGTGCCGCTGGTGATCAGGTCGCCCGGCCAGAGGGTCATGAAGCGGCTGCAGTAGGCGACGAGCTCGGCGACGCCGAAGATCATGGTCTTGGTCGAGCCGTTCTGCATGCGCTTGCCGTTCAGCTCGAGCCATAGACCGAGCGCCTGCGGGTCGGCCACCTCGTCGGCCGTCACCATCCAGGGACCGACCGGGCCGAAGGTGTCGCAGCCCTTGCCCTTGTCCCACTGCGTGCCGCGCTCGAGCTGGTATTCGCGCTCTGAGACGTCGTTGACGACGCAATAGCCGGCGACGTATTTCAGCGCGTCGGCCTTCTCGACGTAGCGCGCCTTCGAGCCGATGACGACCCCGAGCTCCACCTCCCAGTCGGTCTTCTTCGAATCCTTCGGCATCACGACCGCGTCGTTGCAGCCGACCAGGCAGCTCGTCGGCTTCATGAAGATGATCGGCTCCTTCGGAATGGGCGAGCCCGTTTCGGCGGCGTGATCGGAGTAGTTGAGGCCGATGCAGATGAACTTGCCCATGCCGCTCCACGGCGGCGCGATGCGACCGGGGCTGGCGACGGTGGGAAGCTTCGAGGCGTCGAGCTCGGCGAGGCGCTTCAGGCTCTCGGGCCCGAGCGTCTCGGCGGTGATGTCGGGCACGATCCCCGAAAGATCGCGCACGGTGCCCCGAGCGTCGACCAGGGCGGGCTTTTCCGCGCCCCTGGCGCCGTATCGCATCAGCTTCATGGCTGTTCCTTGGTGAAAGAAGAGAAGAAGTTTAGGTCGCGCTGCGCGCGCTCGTTGGCGGGTCGTTCAGTTCGACCAGCCGCCGTCGATCACCTGCGCGGTGCCGGTCGTGAAGGCCGATTCCTCGCTGCCGAGGTAGACCGCCAGCGCGGCGATCTCCGAAGCACGGCCGACGCGGCCCATCGGCTGGCGAGCCACGAACGCGGCCTGCACCGCCGCCTCGGTCTGACTGCTCGCCCTGGCTTGCGCGGCAATGCGCTCGTGCAACGAAGGCGACTCGACCGTGCCCGGGCAGATCGCGTTGCAGCGGATGCCGCGGGTGATGAAATCGGCGGCGATCGACTTGGTCAGGCCGATCACCGCGGCCTTGGTCGCGCCGTAGACGAAGCGGTTCGGCGCACCCTTGATGCTGCCGGCCACCGAAGCCATGTTGATGATCGAGCCGCCGCCGGCCTCCAGCATGGGCGGCAGGAAGGCGCGGATCAGGCGATACATCGAGCGCACGTTGAGGTCGAACGAGAAGTCGAAGGCGATCTCGTCGCAATCGAGGACGGTACCGGCGTGGACGTAGCCGGCGCCGTTGAAGAGGATCTGCACCGGGCCCTTGGCCAGTGCCTCGATCGAGGCGGCGAGCACCGCACTGGCGTCGGTCACGTCGAGCCGCCGCGTCTCGCAGCCGATGGCCGAACGCAGGTCGTCGAGAAGACCGTCGTCGATGTCGGTGGCGATGACGCGGGCGCCTTCGCGCATGAAGGCTTCCGCTGTGGCGCGACCGATGCCCTGGCCGGCGGCGGTGATGAAGGCGGTCTTGCCGGCGAGGCGATCGGTCATGGGAAGCTCCGGGGGGTGCAGGGAAGAGGCGCGACCTCGAACTCGACTGGGCCGGTAAAGAATAGTTTCGCCGCGATTGCCGCGTCAATGCCGGTTTCCCGGCCAACCTCCTGCCACCGGTATCGGCAACGACTCCCGGCCGACGGCATCCGACGCTAGCCCTTGCCATCCATCAGGTCGTTGCGGCACCGGGCCATTCGTTTGATAGCCTTCGCGGCAAACAAAGCGACGCGAGCCCTGCACGCGCCGATCCCATGGACCAGCCGCCCGATCTCCTACCCCCTGCCCCGCTGCCTCCTGCGTTGCTGCTGCCGCCGCCCGATCGGCCGCCGCGCAGCCGTTGGCTCGGCGGCATCGTCGCGGCGCTGGCCGTTGTCGCGCTCGCGGCCCTGGCCTGGTATCTGACGCATCGACCGGCCGCGTCGGCACGCGGCTTCGCGCCCGCCGCCGGTGCGTCCGGCGCGTCGGCTGTCGCCGCTGGGCCGGGCGGCGGACCGGGTGGACCCGGCGCTCGCGGCGGCCGCTTTGGTGCCGCCAGCACCGTCGGCATCGCCGCGGCGACGCGGGCCGATCTTCCCGTCTACATCGATGCCCTGGGGACGGCCCTCGCGACCGTGACGGCGACGGTGCGGCCGCAGGTCTCGGGCGTGGTCACCCGGATCGCCTACACCGAAGGCCAGATCGTGAAGAAGGGCGAGCTGCTGGCGACGATCGATCCGCGCTCGTTCGAGATCGCGCTGCAGCAGGCGATCGGCGCGCGCATGCGCGACGAGGCCCAGCTTGCCGCCAACAAGGTGCAGCTGCAGCGCTACCAGACGCTGCTCGGCCAGGATTCGATCGCCCGCCAGGATGTCGACACGCTCGCCGCGACGGTCAAGCAGCTCGAGGCGACGATCGTCATCGACCGCGCCAACGAGAACACGGCGAGACTGAATCTCAGTTATTGCAGCATCGTCGCGCCGCTCGCCGGCCGCGTCGGCCTGAGGCCGATCGACCCGGGCAACTACATCGCCGCCGGCGACGCCAACGGCGTCGCCGTCATCACGCAGGTCGAGCCGATCAATGTCGAGTTCGCGGTACCGCAGGACCTCGTCCCGCAGATCCAGTCGGCAGTCGCCTCGGGCGCGAAGCTTTCGGTGACCGCTTTCGACCGGACGCGCACCGTCAAGCTCGACGAGGGCGTGTTCTCGACCCTCGACAACCAGATCGATACCCAGACCGGCACGGTGAAGGCCAAGGCGCGCTTCGCCAACACCGCGCGGCAGCTCTTTCCCAACCAGTTCGTCAACGCCCGGCTGCTGCTGCGGGTGGAACAGGGCGCGATCGTCATCCCGGTGACGGCGATTCGCACCGGCCCGAACGGCGACTTCGTCTACGTGCTCAACAAAGACCACACCGTCTCCGTCCGGCAGGTGACACGCGGCATCGCTACCACCAATCTCGTCGCCATCGACAAGGGCCTGGAGCTCGGCGAGCAGGTCGTCACAGAAGGCGGCGATCGCCTGAAGGACGGCGCCCGCGTGCAGCTGGCCGCCGACGTGCCG
>JBDTIO010000276.1:0-2843 GCA_039936375.1 Caldimonas sp.
GCGCGGCGCGCGCGCTGGCGATCAGGTTCTTGGTCGGAATGCGGCCTTCGTTGACGCAGGTGCCGCCGACCAGCTTGCGCTCGAGGATCGCCGTCTCCCTGCCCGCATCAGCAAGCCGCACCGCGAGCGACGGCCCGGATTGGCCGGTGCCGATCACGATCGCGTCGAACGCCTCAGGCTCGGTCGGGGAAGGTACAGAGCGGTTGGCCATGGTGTCTCCCGATGCTGAAAAGATGCCAGCCGAAAAGCCGACGCACACGCGTTCTACGCTCGGCCGCGCGGGTCGAGACGGGAAGTATCGACCTCCGGGCGTCGTGCAATCGGTGCGAGCTCGTGCATCCCCATGCGGGCAATGGCCATACCGCCGCCGGAGCGGGCGCGCGAATTGCCTTGTAGCTCGACATGTTTCGCCGGGACTGTGCGCCACCGCACCGACCAAGCCGACTTGGCCGCCCAAGCTGGGGTCTTTTCAATCTTCACGGAGCCAGCGATGACGTCAGACAACGACATGCAGCGCGATATCCGAGACGAGCTTGTGCGGATGCTCTCCGGCCATGCCGAGAAACTCGACGTTCAGGTTCTCGAAGGTGTGGTCACGCTGACCGGAAGCGTGGACAGTGACCCGGAAAAGTGGAACGTGGAGGATGCTGTACGCCGCATGCCAGACGTCCGAGGCCTGATCAACGAGATGCTGGTGGTTGCCCTCGAAGCGCCGGGCAGAGGTGCAGACACAGACACGGCGCGGCCGTGGTTTCCTCCCCGTTAATGGGCAACTCGAGCCACTGATCGCCAGGAGCGCGTCATGTACCACATCGTCCGTTTTCTTCTCGCGAAAGTCGATGACATCTTGGTGTTTGGAAAGGCGGCCGATACCTTGGCCAAAGGCGTCGTTCGGTGGGTGGCCACGGCGGCGCCCCGACTGGCGATCGCAGTCGTGGACTTGGCGGTAGGCGCTGCCCGGAGGGCAGCATGGAACGCGCTTGACTCGGCAGCTGCGCTGGGCAGTTTGACCACGGGTCTTATGCGTTGGCTAGGGACGGCCGGGCGTGGACGTTGGAAGTAGCCTGATCTCATGCTGTACAGCATCGACGACCTTGACGGGTTTACCCTCGCGGCGTTCCGTCGCGGGCAGGATTGGTTCAGCGGCGAGTGGCTGGCGCAGCAGCTCTCCTGGAATGCTGCGCTCGTGATCCCCTTGCTCGTTGTGGTCTTTGCCGATCTGCACCTGCTGCGGCGCGGCTTGGGCGCCCCCGGCCACTCGAATGGCGAGCCGGCCCCGGCTGCCGCACGCGGTTTCGAGCGTTGGGAGCTGGGCGCGCGCCTCTACCACTGGGGCAACCTGTTCTTTCTGCTGTTGCTGATCGTCTCCGGCATCGCACTCTTCCTGCCGGGTACCTGGGATGCACCGGGTATCTCGTGGCTGCTGGTGCACGAGATCGGTGCCGGCCTCTTCATTCTCGGCCTGCTGGCGCACATCGTCGCCGCCATCCGGCTCTCCGATCTGCGCGGCATGTGGTTCGGCCGCGGCGACTGGTGCGACCTGAAGACGTTCGCCCGCTACTACTCGGGTGCCGGCCGCAACCTGCCCAAGTCAGGCAAGTTCGATGTCTGGCAGAAGATCTACCACGCGTTTCTCGCTCTGCTGTCGATTGCCGTCATCTTTACCGGCGCCAGCCTGTTCCTGAACGCCGAGGTGTTCGCCAGCATGAGTCACGGCTGGATGCGCTGGCAGCGCTTGGTGCACGACTCGAGCGCCACCTTGTTCCTGCTCGTCATCCTGGGCCACCTCTACGTGCGGCTGGCTAAGCTGAGCTGGTCCAAGCTGCGCTCGATGTTCACCGGCGATCTGACGCGCGCCGAGTTCGATCGCGAGCACGACTGGCGCCGCTGGCACCCGCCGGCCGACGACGCCCCGTAATGACACCGGCGGCGCTGCAGGTGTTCATCGACGAGAACCGGTTGCAGTTTCCGATCGCGGTCGACGCGCCGGACGGACGCCGCGGCATGCCGCTGACGATGCGGGCCTACGAGATGCGGGGAACGCCGACGCTGATCCTGATCGACCGCGGCGGGCGGCTCCGCCAGCAGATCTTCGGCGCCGGTACCGACATGGCCGCGGTGATCGCGACCCTGGTCGCGGAATCGAACCCATGACAGCCGGATTCGAGGTTGGCGATCACGTGACCTGGAACTCCGGGGCAGGCCACGTCGGCGTCGAGGTGATCGAGGTGCGCGTCACGGATACCCGGTGCAAGTTCACTGACCCGGGCGACGACGTCTGTCTTCGTGATGAGGACTGCCCTTGGAACTGAAGCCTCTCTGGCCGTTGGTCGCCTACCTGGCGATCCTGATCGTGCTGATGGTCGCCGTGCTCGCGGCCTCGCACCTGTCGGGCGAGCGGCACAACGCAGCGGCCGCCAACGAGTCCTTCGAATCCGGAATCGTCGGCGTCGGCGACGGGCGGCTGCGCTTTCCCGCCAAGTTCTATCTGATCGCGATGTTCTTCGTGATCTTCGACGTCGAGGCGCTCTTCGTGTTCGCCTGGGCGATCGCCTGGCGCGAGACCGGCTGGGCCGGCTACATCGAGCTCGTGATCTTCATCGGCATCCTGCTTGCCGGGTTGGCCTATCTGTGGCGCCTGGGCGGACTTGACTGGGGTCCTGTGCGGCAAGTGCGGCGCTCGGGGCCCTGACAAGGAAGGCGTAGATCCCGATGACCTGGTGGCTGAGCAAGGCAGAACCGGAAGCGCCAGCCGTACGCGACGGCGCGTCAATGGAGGAGGTCGTCCGCCGCAACGTCGTGCTGACGCGCCTGCAGGACCTGATCGCCTGGGGCCGCAAGAA
>JBDTIO010000277.1:0-5493 GCA_039936375.1 Caldimonas sp.
GCCGGCGGCAACATCGGCGCCGACTTCGTCGCCAAGGCCGCGCCCGACGGCACGACCATCGTCATGGGCGCGGTCGCCACGCACGCGATCAACCCGTGGCTGTACGCGAAGCTGCCGTACGACCCGATCCGTGACTTCACGCCGATCACCGGGGTCGCACGCGTGCCCAACGTGCTGGTGATGACGCCCGAGACGGCGTCGCGCCTGGGCATCGACAGCGTCGCCGACCTGGTCGCGTACGCGAAGAAGAACCCGGGCAAGCTGAACTACGGCTCGGGCGGCAACGGCAGCGCCGGCCACCTCGCCGGCGAGATGTTCAAGGCCGAGGCTGGCGTTTACATGGTCCACATTCCCTATGCCGGAGGCAACCCGGCGCAGTTGGCGCTGCTCTCCGGCCAGGTCGACCTCACCTTCGACAACCTTGCATCGGCGGCGGCCAACATCAAGGCCGGCAAGCTGAAGGCACTTGCGGTGACGACCGCACAGCGCTCGAGCGCCATGCCCGACGTGCCGACCATCGCCGAGGCCGGCAAGTCGGTCGGCCTGGCGAAGTTCGACATCGACACCTGGTTCGGCATCTTCGCGCCGGCCCATCTGCCTGCGGCGACGACGACGCGGCTGAACAAGGCCTTCGTCGATGCCATCGAATCGAGCGAGATCCGGGCCCGGCTCGCCGCCTTCTTCGCCGAGCCGATGCCGATGTCGCCGGAGCGCTTCGGCGCCTTCGTCAAGACCGAGCTCGCAAAATACCAGCGGGTCGTCAAGGCGTCGGGCGCACGGATCGAATGAACGAAGGCGCCAACCGGCTTTGCTAGACTCATGGGCTTTGCCCTTCCGCTTCGCAGTGGCCCGCTTCCAGCACATCATTCGCAGACATGGCCTTCGCTCAAACCGATCTGCAGCTTGAAGTCGCAGTACTTCTCGTCGAGGCGTTGAACCTCGAAGTGACCCCGCAATCGATCGACCCGGCGGCGCCGCTTTATGGCGAAGGCCTCGGTCTCGATTCGATCGACATCCTCGAAGTCGCCCTGGTCATCTCGCAGCGATATGGCTTCCAGCTGCGCTCCGACGACGAAGACAACGTGCGCATCTTCAAGTCGCTGGCCAGCCTCGCGGATCACGTCGCCGCCAACCGTCAAACCTGAGCCCCATGCGCGCCCGAACCCTCATGGTCGGGTTGGGCGGTGCGGCTTACGTGTTGGCATCGCACTGGCTGATGACGCGGGCGCCGGCGTCGGAGTGGAACGCCGTGGTCGTGGTCGGCCCGATGCTGGCGCTGCTTGTGCTCTATGCCTGGCAACACCGCCAGCGCCTGCTCGGCGGCGCGGCGACGATCGGGCTGCTCGCGTTGTTTTGGCTCGGCTGGCGCGGCAGCGGCGTCGCCCCGCAGACCCTCTACGTCACGCAGCACGTCGCCATTCACGCCGCGCTGGCTGCCGTCTTCGCTGTGACGTTGCGTCCCGGCCGCGAGCCCCTGATCACCGCGTTGGCACGCCGCGTTCATGGCCGGCTCACCCCCGACATGGTCACCTACTCGCGCAAGGTCACGCTCGTCTGGGCGATCTACTTCGTGGCCATGGGCGCAACCTCCATCGCTCTCTTCGTCCTCGCACCGTTCAATCTCTGGGCGACGTTCGCCAACTTCGGAACCCCGGTGTCGATGACCTTGCTGTTCATCGGCGAGCACGTGCTGCGCTATCGCCTGCATCCGGAATTCGAACGAGCGACGCTCGGTGCCGCCCTGCGCGCCTACTCGCGCCGCGACGCCGCCCCGGTCGACACGACGCGATGAAGACCGAGCCGCTCATCGGCGCCGAGGCACCGACCGCCGTCGTCGCCTATCGCGACGGCCAGGCGATCTCAAGTCTTCAGTACATCGCCGATGCGCAGGCGCTCGCAGCGCGGCTGCCGGCCGTCGGCTCGATGCTCAACCTGACGGTCGATCGCTACCTCTTCGCGGTGGGCCTGGGCGCGGCATTGCTGCGCGGGCATGCCAGCCTGCTGCCGCCGAACCACACGTTACATACGGTCGAGCGGCTGCGCGCCGCCTTTCAGTCCGTCTACGCGCTGGTCGAAAGCGATGAGGAGGGCCACGGCCTGCCCGTCGTCACCCATGCCGGCCACGTGCCGATTCCCGACACGCCGGCCGTGCCGCTCATCGCCGCCGATCGGGTCGCCGCCTACGTGCTCACCTCGGGTTCAACCGGCGATCCCGTGCCGCATGCCAAGCCCTGGCAGCTGCTGACGGCAAGCGCTCGCGCCGAATCGGCGTCGCTCGGCCGAGCCATCGGCCGCCAGACGCTGGCTGGCGTCTCGCTCGTCGCGACGGTGCCGCCGCAGCACATGTACGGCTTCGAGTCGAGCGTGTTGCTGGCGCTGCAGGGCGGCGCCGCATTCGATGCGTCGCGCCCTTTCTATCCGGCCGACATCGTCGCCGCGCTGGCGCGAGTGCCGCCGCCGCGCATGCTCGTGACGACGCCGTTCCATCTGAAGACGCTGCTCGAATCGAAGGTTTCACTACCCGAGGTCGATCTCGTCCTCTGCGCGACGGCGCCGCTGTCGCCTCAGCTCGCGGCCCGCGCCGAAAGCGCGTTCGGTGCGCCGCTGATGGAGATCTACGGGTGCACCGAAGCCGGCCAGGTGGCGTCGCGCCGGACCACCGCCGGGCCCGACTGGCGCACCTTCGACGGTCTTTCGCTGCACGGCGACGGCGATGCTGTCGTCGTCAGCGGCGGTCACGTGCCGCAGGCCACGCCGCTGGCCGACGTGCTCGAGGTGATCGATGCGCACTCGTTTCGCCTGCTCGGCCGCTCGAACGATCTCGTCAACGTCGCCGGCAAGCGCAGCTCGATCGGCCACCTCAACTTTCATCTCAACGCGATCGAGGGCGTCGTCGACGGCACGTTCTGGATGCCGCCCGACGATGCCGAGGCGCCCGGCGTGGCGCGCTTGCTCGCCTTCGTCGTCGCGCCGCACGTCGCGCCGGAACGGATCCGCAGCGCCCTGCGCGCCCGCATCGATGCCGCTTTCCTGCCGCGAAGAATTGTTCTGCTCGACGCCTTGCCGCGCGAAGCGACAGGCAAGCTCACGTCGGCGCGGCTGGCCGCCCTGGCCGCAACCCATCGCACCGGCGGCGAGGAATCGCGATGACGACGACGCCCGACTCTCTCGTTCGGCGCGTCGACATCGCCGCCGATCACCCCGCCTTCGACGGCCACTTCCCCGGCCGGCCGCTGCTGCCTGGCGTCGCGCTCGTCGCCGAGGTGCTCGAGGCCGCGCTCGCGGAGCCGACGCTGGTGGCATGCATCGGCACGTCGCCGCAACTCGACGTCGTCAAGTTCCTGGCACCAGTCCGGCCAGGCGCCAGCCTCGTCATCCGGTTTCGCGTCGCGCGAGCCTTGGAATTCGTCGTCGAGGACGGCGATCACGTTGCCGCGAGCGGCAGGTTCTCCGGCGGGACCACGGCGTCTTCGTCGACACCATGAAAGGCGAGACGAAAACGGCGCCGGCCGCCGGCTGGACAGGCCAGCGCGAACGCGGCAGCCTGCCGATGCTGATCCTCATGCGCCGGGTCGCCCTGGCCGCCGGGCGGCGCGTCTCGCGCGCGCTCCTGCATCCGATCGTTCTCTATTTCGTCGTGGCGGGCGGCGACACGCGCCGCCATTCGCGGGCCTACCTCGATCGCGCTCTCGGTCGCAAGGCCGGCTGGCTCGATATCTATCGCCACCTCTTCACGTTCGCTGCGACCGTGCTCGACCGCGTCTATCTGCTGCGCGAGCAATTCGGCAGATTCGAGGTCGAAGCGAGCGGCGTCGAGACCCTCATGCAGCCGTTCGCGAACGGCGACGGCGTGCTCGCCTGCGGCGCCCATCTCGGCAGCTTCGAGGCGCTGCGCATGATCGGCCACGACAAGGGCCTGCGCGTGGCGATGATCATGTACGAAGACAACGCCCGCCTCATCAACGACACGCTCGCCGCGATCGCGCCGAACGCCAAGCTGCACACGATCGCGCTCGGCCGCGTCGATGCCATGCTGTCGCTGCGCCGCTGGCTCGACGAAGGCGGCGTCGCCGGCATGCTCGCCGACCGAACGCTGCCCGGAAACGCGCAGCGCTCGAAAGGCGTGATCCTGCCCTTCCTCGGCACGCCTGCGCGTTTTGCCGACGGGCCGTTTCGCCTTGCCGCGATGCTTCGCCGCAAGGTCGTCTTCATGGCCGGCCTCTACCGAGGCGGCCGCCGCTACGAGCTGCGCTTCGCCGAGCTCTCCGACTTCAGCGCGGTGAGCGCCGATGGCCGAGACGCCGCGGTCCGCGAAGCGCTCACACGCTACGTCGCGACGCTGGAGTCGCTGTGCCGGGAAGCACCCTACAACTGGTTCAACTTCTACGACTTCTGGGCCGATGCCGATAGCGATGCCGAGACCCATGCCCGTACCAATTCGGGCGAGCCACGTGACGCCTGAGCCCGCATCGCGCGGCCGACGAACCGTGTTGTGCGCCTTGCCAGTGGCCCTGGCCGCGTGGCCAGGCTTCACCGTCGCCGCCTCGACCTTCGATCTCGCGCAGCTCATGGCGCTGCTCGGCCGCGTCAAGTCGGGCGAAGCGAGCTTCGTCGAAAAGCGACGCATCGAAATGCTCGACCGGACGTTGGAATCCTCGGGCCGGCTGTCGTTTCGCGCTCCCGACAGCTTCACGCGCGAGACGCTCAAGCCGCGGCGCGAGAAGCTCGAGGTCAACGGCAACGTCCTGACGATGAGCATCGGTGATCGCAGCCGCACCTTGCAGCTCGACAGCTCGCCCGAGGCCGACGTCATCATCGAGGCGATCCGCGGCACCCTCACCGGCAATCGCGACGCGCTCGAGCGCTTCTTCGCCACAACCGTTTCGGGCAGTGCCGAGCGCTGGACGCTCGATCTCGTGCCGCACGACTTGCGCTTGCGCGGCCAGGTCGCTTCGGTTCGCGTTCTAGGCCGCGAGTCGGCGGTGCGCGAAGTGCAGGTGCTGCTCGCCGATGGCGATCGCTCGACGATGACGATAGCGCCGGCCTCGGAGAGCACGCCCTGAGCCGCGTGCACCGGGCAGCCCCTGGCCGGCGGCATGCAGTCGTCCTCGTCTGGCTGATCGGCTGCGGCATCGCCGCATGGCTCGCCGCCCGCGCCCACTATGTTGCCGATCTGTCGGCTTTCCTGCCTTCGGCGCCGACCGCCGAGCAGGCCGTGCTGCTCGATCAGCTGAAGAATGGCACGGCCTCCCGCCTCGTTCTCGTCGCCATCGAAGGCGGCGATGCGGCGGCGCGGGCCGCGGTGTCGAAGCATCTCGCTGCGGCGTTGCGACAGAGCGGCCGGTTCGCTTCCGTCGACAACGGCGACACAACGCCGTGGCAGGACGCCGGCCGCTTCGTCTTCGAGCATCGGTACGCACTGAGCCCGGCGGTCGACACCGCCCGCTTCACGACCGAGGGCTTGCGCTCGGCCATCGACGACACGCTGTCGCT
>JBDTIO010000278.1:0-6492 GCA_039936375.1 Caldimonas sp.
GATGCTGTAGCTGCCGGTGCCGATGGCCGTGCATTCACGCGAAGAACCGTTGACGAAGCGCTGCTGACAGGCGAAGTAGGTCACCGGATTCACGCCGCTTCCCGTGAAGGCGACCCGAATGTTGGAATTGCCGGTGAAGTACGCGGTCGGCGTGCTGCCAATGCTCACCGAGCCCACGATGCCGATGCTCAACGTGCTGTTCCCCCACCAGGCACTCGGGTCGTGCGGGTTGGTGAAGGTGGTCGAGCCGACGGTGAAGCTCCCTGCGTTGTAGAGACACGGTGTTCCCTTGATTCTGTCGATCAGGGTCTCCAGGGTGCCGGCGTTGATTCGAGCTCCTCCCTGAATTGTTGGAACCGAGACTCCGGCGCCGGGCTTTGGGGCGGCGCCGGCCGGATCATCCTCTGCGTGCTATGCGAAATCAACCACAACTCTAAGGATGCGCGCCCGGCAATTGCCAAATCACAGCGAGCCCGTTCCCATCACCTGTAGCACGAGGCCGTAAGCGGCAGCGCCGGCCCAGTTGACGTGTGTCTTGGCGGCCGTCTTGGACGGCGCCTGCGTCGACTCATCAATCCACTCGATCCGACCACGCGGTTCGATCAGGCGCAGTCGATAGCTCGCAGCGAGGAGTTCCCGGGTGAGCACGTCGCGTACCTCGGAGGCCAGCGGCACGCTTTCGATCAGAACGACGCATTCGGTATTCAGTTTGGCGGAGCGTCGGTCATCGTTCATCGAACCGATGAGCACGCGGCGCCCGTCCGCGACGGCTACCTTGGCGTGCAGGCGACCCAATGATCCGGCCGATGCGCCAGGGCGGCCTCGCTCCGCTTCTTCATCACCAACTGCGTGAGTCGGGCTGAGCTCGCGAAGATCGATGCCTCCGCGAATCAGCGTTTCGCGCAGGCGAGCGTAGGCGAACTGAACGATCGGCTCGTCGGTCGTTGCCGATGAATTGGTGATGACCGAGACATGCACTCCGCGCGCCACCGAGCCGGTCATTGCTGCCAGTCCGGCGGATCCCGGGATGAAGTAGGGCGATGTGACAAGTACCTCCGAATGCGCGCCTCGGATCAGGCCGGTATGAGCCGCCATCACAACGCCATCGGCGGCGTCGTCATCCTGATCAGCGGTCAGCGCCGCGGCGCCTTCGGCTTTCTCGGGCGAATCGGCGACGACGGTTGCGGCCGCGAAATGTTGCGTGAGCGTGCCGCGCTCGAGCTGCGCCACGACATCTTCGCTTTGGGAGTGAGCGGATGCTGGGGTGGCGCGTCGGGACGACGCACCATCAAGAAGATGGTCTGCAAGCGGCGTGTCAGCCTTCGACAGTTCCCCGATGGCATACGCCAGGGCGCTGTTCCAGAAGCTGTCGAAGACAGCCGAGAGCTGACGGACGACAGGCCCCGACGACAGCACATCCATGTCGACGAAGTTGGCTTCGCCGCTGCGATCGAAGTACTCGTCGGCGATGTTTCTTCCGCCGGTGACCGCGAAGGTGTTGTCGGCGATGAAAAGCTTGTTGTGCATGCGGTGGTTGATGCGCGAAAGCTGGGGCAGCGAAAGCGCGACGCGTGTGGCGAAGCTGCCGCCGCGCACGGCGAGTGGATTGAACATTCGCACCTCCACGTTTTCATGCGCTGCCAGGCTCGCGTACAACGCGTCCTGACCGGTAGCGTAGAGGTCGTCGACGATGATGCGGACATGCACCCCGCGTGCCGCCGCGTCGCGCAGTTCGCGCAAGAATTCGAAGCCGGTGGGGTCGCTGGCGATCAGGTAGTACTGGACGTCGAGCGTTTTTTCCGCGCGGCGAACAAGGGCGACTCTTGCCCTGAAAGCTTCTTCGCCATCGGGCAACAGTCGAAAGCCCGAAAGGTCGCTCGCTCCTTCGGGCGTTGAGAAGGAGGCGATGTGGCCCAGTGCGGTATCGGCCACATCAGTCCGCGCATACGACACCGGCCGCTCGACAGGGCTCGGCAACGCCGCGCAACCGCCCAACGCGACGGCAACCAGGAGCGCCGTCGCGCGAGCCCACGAGAAGGCTGCCGCAGACGCCAGGCTCGAGACACCGAGCCAGGCGTATGCGCGGTAGGTGCTGCCGAACACCCCGAACAGTCGAAGAACGTCAATCATGCTCGCTCCTTCAGGCTGTCGAGAGAGCGAGCGCGCGGCTCAGATCGCGCCACCGAAGGCAGCGACGACGGCTGAGAGAGTGGCGATGCCGTAGGTGATGACGACCATGGCGGTGGCGATGTCGTCGAAATAGGTATTCATGGCGGGCTCCTGGTTGTTGGCCGCCGTCGCGAACCATTCGCTTCGGCTGGTGAGCAGTCTCGAAAATTCGACCCTTCGCGCCCAGTAAGAAAGGCGCGGAGAAGCAGTGACTTCGGTCACACCGCCTTCTCGCGTTCGATAATTCGCTTCATGAATACGCGTGGGCCATCGCCAAGCGGACACACGGGGCTTCAACATGAATGACGACCGACTACCGGCGGCGCTTCTCGAGGCGCTTGCCGTGCATGGCAATGCACGCTCGTTTCGCGCCAACGCGATCCTCATCAACGAGGGCGATGCCGGCGATTCGTTCTACATCGTGCTGAGCGGCCGCCTGCGCGTCTACGCGAGCTCGGAAGACGGCCGAGACGTGGTTCTCGGCGAATACGGTCCGGGCGAGTACGTCGGCGAAATGGCCCTCGACGGCGGCCTGCGCTCCGCCTCGGTGAAAACGGTCGAGCCATCGAGCTGCCGGGTGGTCCAGGGCGGCGAATTGCGCCCCTTTCTTGTCGAGCACCCGGACTTCGCTCTGCACCTGTCGCAAAAGCTCACCCGGATGGTTCGCCACCTGACCGAGCAGGTGAAGAGCCTAGCGCTGCAGGATGTCTACGGTCGTCTGGTGCGGGTCTTGATGGAGTTGTCCTACGCGCGAGACAGCGAGCGCGTCGTCCGCGAAAAGCTGACCCAGCAGGACATCGCCGACCGCGTGGGCTCGTCGAGGGAGATGGTGAACCGGGTTCTTAAAGATCTGACGACCGGCGGCTATGTGTCGGTGCGTGACGGCCACTACGTCATTCACCGCAAGCTTCCGGCGGCCCGATAGCCCGCAGCAAGTCGCGGGCAAATGCTCACAGGACAAACCCGAACTCGTCGGCGCCGGGGCGTCGTCCCGACACCGGCTCTGACTAGACTGCGCGTCCCGTTTGCTGAAACCGGTTCAGCCGCATGAACGGCGGATCTTTGGCTCTCTCCTCGCGCACACCTTGGACGTTTCTTCCCCCCGTCGACCGAATGCCGTGGCCCGGCCGCTCGCGCTCGCCCATCCGCTGCCTGTCGAATGCAAGTCACTGGTGCCGGCGGTGTCGCGGGCCCTGGCCTTGCTCGAGCGCCTGGCCGATCAGCGCGAGCCGATGAGCCTGGCCCGCCTGGCCAGCGATCTCGACCTGCCGAAGAGCAGCGTCCACGGCCTGTGCAGCACGCTCGTGTCGTTCGGTTATCTGCGCCGGCAGAGCGACGGCGCATTCCTGATCGGGCCGCGCGTCATGGGCCTGGCCGAGGCGTTCGTTTCGGGCACCGACGTCGCCCAGGAGTTCAACGCGCTCTGGGCCGACCGGCGCAGCGCCCCGGAAGAAACGGTGGTGCTCTCGGTGCTCTCGGGCGGCGAGGCGCTCTACGTCGCGGTGCGCAACAGCGCCCGGCCGCTCGGCCTGGCCTTCAACGTCGGCATGCGCCTTCCGGCACATCTCTCCGGCAGCGGCAAGGCCATGCTGGCGCACCTGACGGCCGACGACGTGGCGCGGCGCCTTGCCGGCAACTTTGGCGTGCGGCTGACCCAAAAGGGTCCGCGCAGCATGGTGGCCCTGCACAAGGAACTGGCCCTGACACGCCGCCGCGGCTACAGCGTCGACGACGAAGGCGTGCGCGAAGGCGTCTACTCGTTCGGCGCGCCGGTGTTCGACGCGTCGGGCAGCGTCGCCGCCGCGGTCTCGGTCTGCATCAACAAGGCTCTACTCGGCGCCGGCCGCGGTGCCCGGCACCGCGAGGCGGCGCTCGACGTGGCGGGCTCGCTCACCGACCGGATCGGCGGCAGAACCAAGGCGCACGACGCCCGCGTGCGCCAGTGAGCAACGACCTCATCCTCGAGACACGGGCCCTGACGAAGGAGTTCAAGGGCTTCGTTGCCGTCGACAAGGTCGACCTGCGGGTTCGCCGCGGCAGCATCCACGCCCTGATCGGGCCGAACGGCGCCGGCAAGACGACGTGCTTCAACCTGCTAACGAAGTTCCTCGTCCCGACCTCGGGGCAGATCCTCTTCGAGGGCGACGACATCACGGCCGACAAGCCGGCGGCGATCGCACGGCGCGGCGTTGTCCGCTCGTTCCAGATCTCCGCCGTCTTCGCCCACCTGTCGGTGCTCGAGAACGTGCGCGTGGCGCTGCAGCGAAAGCTCGGCACTTCGTTCCATTTCTGGAAGCCCGAACACTCGCTGTACGTGCTCGACGCGGAAGCACGGGCGCTGCTGCGCGCCGTCGACCTCGAGGCCTACGCCGCGATCCCCGCCGTCGAGCTGAGCTACGGGCGAAAGCGCGCCCTCGAGATCGCGACGACGCTGGCGATGGAGCCGAGCCTCATGCTGCTCGACGAACCGACGCAGGGCATGGGCCTGGAGGACGTCGACCGGATCCGCACCCTCATCAAGAAGGTGGCGGCGAGCCGGACGGTGCTGATGGTCGAGCACAACATGAGCGTTGTCGCTTCGATCGCTGACACGATCACGGTACTGTCGCGCGGCATGACGCTGGCCGAGGGCACGTATGCCGAGGTGGCGCGCGATCCGGCCGTGATCGAAGCCTACATGGGCAAGGCGGCCAGCGAACTGGCAGGAGCGCACGGATGATGTCGCCGCGCCTTGCCGTCGCCAGAAAAGACGTGCGCATTTCCCGTGCGCAGCCGGGCAGGAGGCGCCCATGACCGGGCGTTTTCTCGAGGTCGCCGACCTGCACGGCTGGTACGGCCAGTCGCACGTGTTGCACGGCGTCGATTTCCACGTCGACGAAGGCGAGGTCGTGACTCTGCTCGGCCGCAATGGCGCCGGCCGAACCAGCACGTTGCGCGCCATCATGGGCCTGATCGGCTCGCGCAAGGGCTCGATCAAGATTCGCGGCAGCGAGACGGTCGGCCTGCCGACGCATCGTATTGCCCGGCTCGGCCTGGGTTATTGTCCGGAGGAGCGCGGCATCTTCTCGTCGCTGTCGTGCGAGGAGAACCTGATGTTGCCGCCCGTCCTCGGCGCCGACGGCATGACGGTCGAGCAGATCTACGCGATGTTCCCCAACCTGCAGGAGCGTGCCGCCAGCCAGGGCACTCGGCTTTCCGGCGGCGAGCAGCAGATGCTGGCAGTGGCCCGAATCCTGCGCACCGGGGCGAGGTTGCTTCTGCTCGACGAGATCTCCGAGGGCTTGGCGCCAGTCATCGTCGAGAAGCTCGGCGAGGTCGTGCACCGGCTGCGCGAGCAGGGTTACACGATCGTCATGGTCGAGCAGAATTTCCGTTTCGCGGCGGCCCTCGCCGATCGATTTCTCGTCATGGAGCATGGCCGGGTGATCCAGCAGTTCACCCAGGCCGAGCTGCCGGCGCGCATGGAGCGTCTGCACGAATACCTGGGCGTCTAGGCGATCCGCCGCCGCGTCCGCGTATCTTTCCCTTTCCCCGTCGTCACAGGAGACATCGATGTTCAAACTGAAGAAGCTTTCCCTGGCCTGCACCCTCGCCGCAGGGCTCATGTTCGGCGCCGCGCCCGCCGCACAGGCGCAGTATTCCGGCGACGTCATCAAGATCGGTTTCATCACCGACATGGCGAGCCTCTACGCCGATATCGACGGTCCCGGCGGCGTCGAGGCGATCAAGATGGCCATCGCCGATGCCGGTGGCGCGGTCAACGGCAAGAAGATCGAGCTGCTCGTCGCCGATCACCAGAACAAGCCCGACATCGGCGCCGTCAAGGCGCGCGAGTGGTTCGACACGCAGGGCCTCGACATGCTGATCGGTGGCACTAACTCGGGTGTCAACCTGGCCATGGCCAAGGTCGCGGCCGAAAAGCACAAGCCCTTCCTGGCCGTCGGCCCGGGCAGCTCGGCCCTCACCAACGCCCAGTGCACTCCCTACACCGTGCACTACGCCTACGACACGGTCGCGCTCGCCAAGGGCACCGGCGGCGCAGTCGTCAAGGCCGGCGGCAAGAGCTGGTTCTTCCTGACTGCCGACTACGCGTTCGGCCACGCCCTCGAGGCCGACACGTCGAAGGTCGTGAAGGCCGCGGGCGGCACAGTCGTCGGCGACGTCAAGGTGCCGCTCAACGCCAGCGACTTCTCGTCGTTCATGCTTCAGGCGCAGTCGAGCAAGGCGCAGATCCTCGGCCTGGCCAACGCCGGCGGCGACCTCGTCAATTCGATCAAGGCGGCGAACGAATTCGGCATCACCAAGACGATGAAGCTTGCGGCG
>JBDTIO010000279.1:0-3634 GCA_039936375.1 Caldimonas sp.
AGCACCGGCAGCATCGTCTTCGACGGCCGCGAGCTGTCGGGCCTGACCCCCGACGAGGTCTTCGGCCTCGGCCTCGTCCAGGTGCCCGAAGGCCGCCAGCTCTTCGACCGCATGACCGTGCAGGACAACCTGCTGATGGGCGCCTTCCGGCGCAGCGACAAGACGCAGGTGGCGCGCGACCTCGAGCGCATGTTCGCGATGTTCTCGCGCCTGGCCGAGCGCAGGCGCCAGCTCGCCGGCAGCATGTCGGGCGGCGAGCAGCAGATGTGCGCGATGGCGCGCGCCTTGATGGCCGCGCCGCGCCTGATGATGGTCGACGAGATGAGTCTCGGCCTGGCCCCGGTAGTCGTCGAGCAGTTGATGGGCGTGCTCTCAGAGATCCGCGGCCAGGGCGTCACCGTGCTGCTGGTCGAGCAGGACGTGCAGCTCGCGCTTTCGGGCGCCGATCGCGGCTACGTGCTCGAGACCGGCCGCGTCGTGCACAGCGGCGCGGCCAGCGTGCTCATCGACGATCCGGCCGTCAGGCAGGCGTATCTCGGGTTGTAGACGCGGCCAACATCAGGACGGTGGGACGTTCTGTGGAGCGAAGTAAAGGAGGAGGAGGCAGCCATCGGCTGCCTCCGGGAGACATGAGCGCAACGGAGCGCCCCGCCGCCCTGATCGACGCGGGCCCAACCTCGACCAACAGGGACCTCGGCCTGACGCGGCCCGCTAACGCTTCAATGTGACATGAAGACCGGCACCGTCATCGTCGCAAGGATGCCGCGTGTCGCGCCGCCGAGGATGCGCTCGCTCCAGCGGGCGTGACCATAAGCCCCCATGACGATCAGCTCGGCGCCCAGATCGGCGGCGCGCGACAGCATGGCGTCGGCGATGCCGATGCCTGACAAGAGCTCGACGCGGGCGGTCGCCTGCACATGATGGCGTCCGAGCCAGCGCGCCACCGTGTCGAGCTCCGAGCGCAGCAGCGAGCGATCGTCGTCGCCTTCCATCCACGCGACGAGCTGCACTTGGTCCGATTTGCGCAGAAGCGGCAGCGCATCGGCCAGAGCACGGGCGCCTTCGCGGCTATCGTTGCATGCGACCATGACGTTTCGCGGAGAGGATTTGAAGTGCCCGGCGTAGGGCAGAAGCAACGTCGGCCGGGGGCCGTTCAGCAAGACCTCTTCGATCATCCGACGATAGGCGGCATCGTTCGGCAGTGACGGGTTCGGCTGCGACAAGACGACGAGGTCGGCGCAATGCGAGCGGCGAACGATCGCCTGTGCCCGTTCCGATTCTTCGGAGATCGTCTCGAACGATACCGGCGGCGTCGACGCGCAGGCGATTCGAAATGCGCCGGCGCAGCGCTCGTTGCGCTCGCGTATCGCACTCCATGCGACGTCGGCGTATTCCGACAGCGACGTTGCCCCGGCCGCGTCGACGGGAAGATCGACCGTGCCGCCGCAGGCCAGGCCGATGACGTGGCTGGCGTGGGCACGTGCCAGCGAGAGCGTGAATTGCGTCCGAAGCTCGCAAAGCGGGTCGTCATCGAGAGGAAGAAGGAGTGTCGTGAGTGTCATGATTCGTCTTCGGAGCGTGGCTTTGCGCCGCGGGGTCGATGTGGCAACCGCATCGTCGATGCTTTCATGGTAGGTTGCAGCGACGCGACCGCAATTGACGTGCATCAAAGGGCCGTGACAGCGCCAGACTACGACGAGCGACGACCTTGACGGCCGATTCGATCCTCGCGAGCCTCGAGGCGGTGGCCGCCGAACGCGAGCACCGCTTGCGGGTAGCAGGTCTCGATGCCGGAGTGGTCGCGCTGAAGGCGTTCCAGCAGCGCCGTTTCTCGCACACCTATGCCGACCTGCTGGCGACGCCGCGCTACGGTCCGGCGGCTCGGTTTTTCCTCGGCGAGCTGTACGGGCCCAGGGAGTTCGTCCGCCGCGACGCGCAGCTCGCCAGGGTGGTTCCGGGGCTCGCGAAGCTGTTCCCGAAGGAGAGTGTCGATGTCGTCGCTGCCGCCACGGCGCTGCACGCCCTGTCGGAAGCGCTCGACACGGCGATGGCGATGCATCTGGGTGCAACGGAGATCGCCCCCGTCGGCTATGCCCGGACCTGGCAGGGCGTCGGCCGCGCGACCGAGCGGCGCGAGCAGATTGCGCTGACGGCACGGGTCGCCCAGGGTCTCGACGATCTGACGCGCAGGCCGCTGCTGCGCAACGGCCTGCGCCTGATGCGCGGGCCGGCCCGTGCCGCGGGGCTCGGCGAGTTGCAGCGCTTCATGGAAGCCGGCTTCGACACGTTTCGCGCGATGCACGGTGCCGGCGAGTTCATCGCCATCGTGCAGTCGCGCGAGCAGGGTCTCGCCGAGTCGCTGTTCGCAGCCGATATGACCGACGCGGGCCCGGGCAGCGCCACCGAACGCGAGCTGGCGAGCCTTCTCGCGGCCTGAAGGCTGGCGCCAGGCGCCCTCAACCGCGCGTCGGCGATGCGGCTCCTGCGCTTGGGCAGCGACGCAGAAGATCCCGAGAGCGCCGGGCAAGAGGCATGGAATCGTCGTCTTCGCTCAGAACAACGCCATCGTCCACCCCGGAAACACCGTCACCAGCAGCCCCGCGGCGAAGCAGGCGAGGCTAGCGGCGACGGCGAAGCGGCACGTGCCGGCCCCTTCGATCTGTGCATCGGCGCTCATGAACATGAACTGGATGACGCGCAGGTAGAAGTAGATGCCGAGGTAGCTGCCGACGAGGCCGAGCACGGCGTAGCCGACGTGGCCCGCGGCGACGACGTTGCGAAAGATCAGGAACTTGGCGACGAACCCTGGAAGCGGCGGGATGCCGGCCAGCGAGAGCATGGCCAGGGCGAGCATCACGGCAGCGAACGGGGCGCGATGGAACAGGCCCTTCAGGTTGTCGAGGCGATCGCGGCTGGCATCGTCGGCGGCGGCCGGAAGCGCCGCGAAGGCGAGCAGGTTCATGAGCCCGTAAGCGAGCAGGTAGAACGCCACCGCCTGCAGGCGCCCGGGCGCGTCGCCGAGCAGGGCGTAGAACAGGTACCCGGCGTGTGCGATCGAGCTGTAGGCGATCATGCGGCGCAGGCTCGGCTGGCGCATCGCCGCGAGGTTGCCCCAGACGATCGAGAGCAGCGGCAGCACCGCTAGAAGCTGCAGCGTCGGCGCGGCTAGGCGGGACGCACCGAACAGGCGCACGGCGGCGAGCAGCACACCGGCCTTCACGACCGTGGCCATGTACGCCGTCACCGGTACGCTCGCGCCTTCGTAGGCGTCGGGCGCCCAGGCGTGGAAGGGGACGATCGCCCCTTTCAGGAAGAAGGCGAGGATGATGAGGAAGACCGCCGCGCGCGACAGGCTGTCGGTTGCGCCGAGGGCGTGGGCGAAGACGCCGATCGCAAGCGAGCCGCTCGTTCCGTACAGAAGCGACGCGCCCATCAGGAACATCGCCGTCGCCGTGCCGCCGAGCACGAGGTACTTGAGCGCCGCCTCGGCGCTCTGCGGCCGCCGGTAGGCGAGGACGACGAGCACGTAGACCGGCAGCGACATCAGCTCGAGGCCGAGGAACAGCGTGGGAAAGCTGTCGGCCGATTGCATCAGGCAGGCGCCGTACAGCGACGAGAGCAGCAGGACGCCGAA
>JBDTIO010000280.1:0-5766 GCA_039936375.1 Caldimonas sp.
CAGATCATCGTGAGGACACAGTAGTTGACTTGCAGAAACGTACCTTTTGCGGTACAAGTGGGTCTGGTGAAAGATGGTCAAAGACGCAACATAGAAAACGCCCCTGGTCTTCTACCGCAACAGCAGCGCGAAGGAACCAGTACGGGAATGGCTCAAGGCTCTGAACGCAGCGGATCGGTTGGCCGTGGGCCAGGATCTGATGCGGGCGCAGTGGCGCTGGCCGGTGGGAATGCCGCTGTGTCGCGCCATGGGTCAAGGCCTTTGGGAGGTACGCACGGAACTGCCGAGCAACCGGATTGCGCGCGTGCTGCTTTGTTTGAATGAGGGCGTCTTGGTCGCACTGCACGCCTTCATCAAGAAGACCCAGAAGACGCCCGACGATGAACTGGCATTGGCGCGCAAGCGCCAGAAGGAATTGAAGTCATGAGCAAGAAGCATCACGGATCGAGCCTCGACAGCTTCCTCAAGGAGGAAGGTATCTTCGAAGAGACGCAGGCGCTGGCTGTCAAGGAAGTCGTGGTTTGGCAGCTGACCGAAGCGATGGAAAAACAATCGCTAAGTAAAGCGCGTCTGGCCGTCATGTTGAAGACCAGCCGCTCGCAGGTCGACCGGCTGCTCGACCCTACCCGCGATGTGATGCTCTCCACATTGCAGCGCGCCGCAGCGCTGGTCGGCCGCAAGGTGCAAATCGAGCTGGTGTGATGCAACGGGCGTTTCAGCTGGGCTCACCATCGATTTGTCGAGCCGCGCCTGCGAGAGTGAACCGCAAAGGGGCGAAGCGACTGGCCGACTCGCACGGGCGACCCACCCCAGCAAGTCCACCCTCGCTTGCAATTACCCCACAAACTTGAGAATTGCAGGGTAACCTGTCATTCTATTACCCCGTGAAGTTTTAAATTGCAGGGTAAGATGACCTGGCCATGGCCTTTCCTCTCTATCGACTGCAAGAGCTGTCGTTCCGCACCCAGTACGCCGAGGTGAAGGAGCGAAGCCGCGCAGCAGGCAAGTTGTCGCCTGGTACGCCTGGTCGATTGGTGCTCCGAACCGGCACCGGCTACGGCTACTGGTACCGCGGCTACTACTCGGTCCCGGGCCAGGAGGTGGAAGACTTCGTCTGCAAGGAGGGCGACGACGAGGCGCTGCAGGCCGCGAAGGAACAGATCGAATTCGCGGACTGGTCGGCGCGCCAGGTGCGCGACCTGCGAAAGCTCGAGTTCCAGGTCGCCGACAAGGCGGCGGCTCGTGTCCTGGTCGAGCTGCACAACGCCGGGCTCTTCGAGAGCGGCCTGGTCCTCGTCGGTACGCTCTGCTACATGGCATGGCTCAACGAGCTCGGCGCGAAGGCCGTTGCCGCACGCACCCAGGACATCGACCTGGCGCGCCGAAAGGTGCTGAAGCTGGCCACGCCCCTGCCCTTCCTGGGCACGATCGAGGCCACGAAAATGAAGTTCTCTCCTGTACCCGGCATGCCAAGCCACGCTCCCTCGACGTCGGTGACGCGGCCGGGGGCGAACGCGCTGCGCATCGACATCCTGGCCGATGGACCCACGCTCGGACGGACCGTGGCCATCCCGGAACTGGAGTGGCACGCGCAGACCGTACCTTTCTACGACTACCTGTTGAGCCAACCCCGGGAGGCGTGCCTCCTGGCCGGAGGGCACTGCGTGCCCGTGAAGCTGCCGGCTCCCGAGCGCCTGCTCTGGCTCAAGGTCTACGCCAGCACGAACCGTTCCGGCGATCCCGAAAAGGCTCCGAAGGATCTTCTGCAAGCCGCCACGCTCGCCGCCATCCTGGTCGAGCAAGACGGGGCGTCGCTTCGCAACTCGTTGAGGGGAGCGCCTGACCGGTTGAAATCGGCAGCGCTCGCGCGGCGGCCCGCGTTGTCGAAACTGCTCGAAGCCCACCCCGAAGCTGCGGAGCAGCTAGAGCGGGCTGTGCAAACAGACTAGCTACCGCGGTGAAGAAAGTGGGGGTCGGCACGGCCATCCACCGCCCAGCCAAACGGCTGATTGCCGACAGTTCCCAGCTGCTGACCTCAAGAACCGCATCCCTAGCCGTCAGTCAGCGGGCTCGCCGAGGCAAGCCCGCTGCTGAGCGCATCAGCGCCGCGTGTCGGTGGCGGCGACGGCCATGCAGCTGCGCCGGGCCTCGCGTTGCCGGTCGAGCATGGCTACGGCTTCGTCCATGCTGACGTTGTAGATGCCGCGCGTGATGAAGAGGTAGTCGCGCAGTGCATCCACGCCCTGTTCCGACTTGGCGACGACGTGCTTTTGGAATGCCGAGAGGACGGTCCCGCTGCAGGGTGCCGGTGCCGTCGTCTGGGCTAGCGAGGCTATAGACGCGACGCCGAAGGTCGAGGCGACGGCAATCGAGCGAATGGTGATGAAGTTCATGGTCGATTCCTTACGTGGTTGAGTTGGCAGCAGCATCGCTTCGGTTTGAATCGTCGCAATGCCGTTGTCAGCTTAAAAACGAGATTCGCGCTCGTCACCGGACATGCGGCAAACGAGGAAAACATAAAGCCCACGTCGACGTTGTGCGGAATAGCGCATCACGCCACGGCGCGCGTTGGGCATGAAGATCTCCTGCAGCCACGGCTCGAACGACGGCGCCGAGGTAGGAGCGCATCTCGCCGCGTGCAACGATTCGGGAGGATCGGCCTACCGCATAGTGCGCGGCGGGTTGGTCGCAAACATGCCAGCCAGGCGACCTCAGGAAAGAATCATGTCGGCTGCCTTTTCCGCGATCATGATCGTCGGCGCGTTGGTATTGCCCGACGTGATCTGCGGCATGATGGAAGCGTCGACCACGCGCAGCGAGCGGACTCCATGAACGCGCAGCCGGTGGTCGACGACGGCGTCTTCGCCGTGGCCCATGCGGCAGGTTCCCACCGGGTGCCAGATGCAACCGCTGGTGGCCCGGATGTGCTGCTCGAGCGTCGCGTCGCTCGTGGCGGCGGGGCCTGGCGAGAATTCCGCGGCGATGAATGACTTCAAGGGTTCCTGCGCGGCGATGTGCCGCGCCGCTCTCAGTCCCTCGATCTGCAATGCCAGATCGTACGGATGCGTCATGTAGCCCGGGTCGATGAGCGGCGTATCCATTGGATCGGCAGATCGCAGGGCGACGCGCCCGCGGCTCTTCGGCCGGCATGCCTGCACGGCGATGCACATCACCTGGGCTCTGCCGAGCGCAGCCGCCTGAAGCGGGAAGAATGGATTGAAAAAGAACTGCATGTCTGCGGCGAAGCCATCGTTAAGGCTTGCGCTTTTCGCGAACAGGCCGCCTTCGGCGAGGATGCTGGTCGGCAGCGCCTGGTCCAACTCCCGCAGGGCCATCACCAAGCCCGTGCCCGGGTGGTCGCAGAGGTTGGCGCCGACGCCGGGCAGCGCGTGCCTCGCCGCAAGGCCGTGCGATTCGAGCTGCGCGGCATCTCCAATTCCGGACAGCATCAGCAGCTTGGGCGAATCGATAGCGCCCGCGCTCAGGATGACCTCCCGCGTGGCCTGGATGCGCACGACCTGCGTTCCATCGAAGTAGTCCACGCCGGCGGCACGGTCGCCCTCCAGCACCACCCGCAGCGTTCGCGCACCCGTCACGACGTGCAGGTTCTTTCGCTGCCGCGCGGGCTCGAGGAACGCGGCAGCCGTGCTGCATCGCTCGCCCTTGCGCATGGTCACCTGGTACAGGCCCGCACCCACGGGCGATGTGCCATTGAAATCAGGATTGCGTTGGTGCCCGGCCGCCGCGGCGGCGTCGACGAACGCTTGTGACATCCGGTTGGGTGACGCCTGGTCCGAGACGGCCAGGGACCCGCCCACGCCATGCAGCTCCGATGCGCCGCGCTGCTGATCCTGCGACTTCAGGAAATACGGCAGCACATCCAACCAACCCCAGCCGGCGTTGCCGAGATCGCGCCAGTGGTCGTAATCGCGGGCGTCGCCACGGATGTACATCATGGCGTTGATGGCGCTGGTTCCACCCAGCACCTTGCCGCGCGGGCAGGCGATGCTGCGCAGGTTGTAGCCCGCCTGCGAGGTGGTGGCGTAGCCCCAGCTTTCGCCACGGTCCCACAGCAAGGGCCATTGGTTGGGTTGACGCACCGCAGGCGAACGGTCTTCACCGCCGGCCTCGAGCAGCGCCACCTGACACGCGGGATCCTCCGACAGCCTTGCAGCCAGCACGCAACCCGCAGAACCGGCGCCGACGATGACGTAGTCGAATGCTTCCATGTGATGGTCGCCCTCCCCAGGCGATAGCCGCAGTGCCTCGAGTCGATTGTTATCGACCGACGGTAGGGCCCTTCGGCGTCTCGGACAGGCTCCTTCATGCCCGCCGGCGTTCTATCTACGCGCGATGACGCTGAACCTGTTCGTGCAGGACATGCCACGCCTGTCGGTCGCTTCAGTGCGGCCGGGACGGCAGCATGGCGCCTTGCGCGACCTGAGCCGACAATCAGACAGTTAGAAGCAAGCGTACGCCACGGTAAATCCTGCGCGTACACACGGAGAATGCAATGCGATACAAAACACTCGTAGCTTGCGTGCTTCTTCGGGCATTAAGCAGCGTGGCCGCTGCCATACCCGACCCGGTAGACACGCCCTATCTCGGGCCGATCACGCTGGCGGTCGATGCCACCGATCTGGATCACCGGGTCGTGCGCGTGCTGGAAACGATGCCCGTCGCACCCGGGCCACTGACGCTGCTCTATCCGCTGTGGATTCCGGGTTGGCATGCACCCGGTGGTGATGTCACGCAGCTTGCGGCGCTCGACATCCGCGCTGGCACGCGGTCGCTGCCCTGGACGCGCGACGTCGTCGATGTGCAAGCGTTTCATTTGACCGTGCCCGACGGCGTGACCGAGCTGACGATCGAATTTCGCCACCTGGCGCCGATCGATGGCAGCGGTGGCCGGGTAACCTTCAGTCGCGACATCATCAACCTCGACTGGTACTCGCTCTTCCTCTATCCGGCAGGTCATCAGTTGTCGGCGCTGCGAGCCCGCGCCAGCCTGACGTTGCCCGCCGGCCTCGAAATCGGCACGGCGCTGCGGCCCGGGTCGGCCCGCGACGGCACGATCGCGTTCGACGAGGTGTCGCTGGAAACGTTGATCGACTCTCCGGTCTTCGCCGGGCGCTATCACCTCCGCATCGATCTGGATCCGCCCGGCGCGGCGCGACCTGTCACCTTGCAGCTCTTCGCCGATGAGCCCGATGAGCTCAAGGCAGACGAGGCGCAGATCGAGGCACACCGTGCACTCGTGCGGCAAGCCGATCTGCTCTTCGGTGCGCGTCACTTCCGCCACTACGACCTGCTGCTGGAACAGAGCAAGACGATCGGAGGAATCGGGCTCGAGCACCACGAGTCGAGCGAAAACGGCGTCAGGCCCGGCTACTTCAAGGACTGGGACAAGGGCATCCGCGCGCGGCAGCTGCTGCCGCACGAGTACACGCATTCATGGAACGGCAAGTTCCGCCGGCCGGCCGACCTGTGGACGCCGAACCTCAACGTGCCCATGGGCACCTCGCTGCTCTGGGTCTACGAAGGCCAGACGGAGTATTGGGGCCGGGTGCTCGCCTCGCGCGCCGCGCTCGTTTCGGTGGAGCAGGCCCGCGACCAGCTCGCTCGTAGCGCGGCGTTTCGCTCTGCGATGCCTGGCCGGGCCTGGAGAAGCCTGCAGGACACAACGACCGACCCGCTGTTCGTCGGCCACGGCGAACGCCCGTGGTACGACCTGCAGCGCGGCTGGGACTACTACGACGAGATGGC
>JBDTIO010000281.1:0-3014 GCA_039936375.1 Caldimonas sp.
TGGTCGGCTGCATCTGGTCGTGCCCGGTGAATCAGATGCTGCGTTTTCCGATGGCGACGATGATCCGCTTCTGCCACAACCACGGGCTGCTCCAGATCACGGATCGGCCGCAGTGGCACACGGTGCGAGGCGGCGCCAGGAACTATGTGCGCCGGATGCTCGCGTCGATCGCCGATGCGCGGCTCGACACGCCGGTGCGCCGCGTACGCAGGCGGCCCGATGGTGGCGCCGAAGTCACGACCGATGCCGGCACCGAGCGCGCCGTGCTCGGCGCCGTCCGCTACCACCCCAATCGCGCCGTCCTGCATACCGACACGCGTGTCCTGCCGCGCCGAAAGCGAGCCTGGGCAGCCTGGAACTACGAGCGGGCGCCGAACGCCGATCGCGAGAGCGCGTCGGTCTGCCTGCACTATCTGCTGAACCGTCTGCAGCCTTTGCCGTTCGCGGTGCCGGTCATCCTCTCGCTCAATCCGATTGCCGAGCCGGCAGCCGAATCGGTGCACGGCGAGTTCGCCTACTCGCACCCGGTCTTCGACGGCGCCGCGATGGCCGCACAGGACCAGCTGCCATCGCTGCAAGGCGTGCGCGACACCTGGTATTGCGGCGCCTGGACACGCTACGGGTTTCACGAAGACGGCCTTGCTTCGGGCCTTGCCGTGGCCGAGCAGATCGCGACGCATTCGAGGCGCGGCGAAAGAACCGCATCGCCCATGGCGGCGTCGGCGTGACCCTTGCCATGGCCGAGCCGATGCTGGGCATCGGCGAAGTTCGGCACACCCGGCTTCGTCCGGTGAAGAACAGCTTTGTCTATCCCACTTATTTCCTGCTCTTGCCGATGCGCCGTCTTCGGGCACGGCCGGCGGAGGCACTGGTGCGCAACCGCTTCGGGCTCGTCAGCTTCCACGACAGCGACCATGGCGACGGCCGCGCCGACTGCCTCGCCTGGCTTGACCACTTGCTCGCCGAAGAGGGCGTCGGCGACGCGACGGGAGAGGTCTGGCTGCACTGCTATCCGCGCGTCCTCGGGCACACCTTCAAACCGGTCAGCTTCTGGTATTGCCACCGCGACGACACCTCGCTCGCCGCCGTCGTCGTCGAAGTGAACAACACCTTCGGCGAGCGCCACTGCTACCTGTTGCAAGGTAGCGCGCTGGCCTTCGGCCGCGAGGTGCGCGCGGCCAAGGAGTTTCATGTTTCACCGTTCTGCAGCGTTGCCGGGGAATACCGGTTTCGCTTCATGCGCACCGGGCTGCATCCGGACGCCGCTGCAACGCGTAGCAGTCGGCAAAGGACGGTGGCACGTATCGATCATCACGACGCCGCAGGTTTGCTGCTTCGGACCAGTGTCTCGGGTGAGCTGCAGACGTTGTCGAAGCGGCGCGTTCGTGCCGCGTTCTTCAAGTGGCCTCTGCTGACGCTGGGTGTCGTTGCGCGCATTCACTGGCAGGCGCTGAAGCTCTGGTGCAAGCGCGTGCCGTTTTTAAGAAAGCCCGCACCACCCGGATCGTTCCTCACCCGCTGACCGCACCGGCCTCCGCAGCACGTATCCGACCCTTCATGACCACGCTCACTCGCACCTCCCCGTCGCCTCTCGCGGCATCGGCCCCGGCCGCCGCCCGCGCCGTCTTCGCGCTTCTCGGCAACCTGAAGTACGGTACCCTCGACGTGCGCCTGCCCGACGGCGCCATGGCGCACTTCGGCACCCAGGCGACGGATGGCCGACGCGCTGCCATCGTCCTGCGCAACTGGAACGTCTGCGCGGCGGCCATCAAGCTCGGCGACATCGGCTTTGCGGAAAGCTTCATCGCCGGCGACTGGACAACTCCGGACCTGCCCGCCCTGCTCGAGGTATTCACGACCAATCGCGACGAGGTCGAAGCGGTCGTCTACGGCCAGTGGTGGGGATCGCTTCTCTATCGGGCCCGTCACTTCCTGCGCCGCAATTCGCGCCGTGGCTCGAAGAAGAACATCCACGCCCACTACGACCTGGGCAATGCGTTCTACGGGCTCTGGCTCGACCCGACGATGAACTACAGCAGCGCCTGGTTCGACGGCGACCGCTCGGCCGACCTCGCCGCCGCGCAGAGCGCGAAGGCGCGCCGGGTGTTGTCAGAATGCGATGTCCGCGCGGGCGATCGAGTGCTCGAGATCGGCTGCGGCTGGGGCGCCCTCGCGGAACTCGCAGGAAGCGAGTTCGGCGCTGCCGTCACCGGCGTCACGCTGTCCTCGGAGCAACTCGCCTGGGCCGAGCGCCGTCTCGCCGCCGCCGGCGTCGGCGCCGACCTTCGCTTCCAGGACTATCGCGATATCGACGACGAACCGTACGACGCGATCGTCTCGGTCGAGATGTTCGAGGCGGTGGGTCGCGACTATTGGGCCGATTTCTTCGCCGTCGTGCGTTCGCAGCTGAAGCCTGAGGGCAAGGCCTGCATCCAGAGCATCACGATCCGCGACGACCTGTTCGACCGCTACGTGCGCTCGACCGATTTCATCCAGCAATACATCTTCCCGGGCGGCCTGTTGCCCAGCCGCCGGGAATTTCGTGCCGCCGCTGCGGCGGCCGGCCTGCAGGTGATCGGCGAGCTCGAGTTCGGCCTCGACTACGCGGAAACGCTGCGCCGCTGGCGACAGTCGTTTCTGGCGCAGGAAACCGCGGTTCGCGGGCTCGGGTTCGACACCCGCTTCATGCGCATCTGGGAGTTCTACCTGGCCTACTGCGAAGCCGCGTTCGCAGCCGGCAACACCAGCGTCTGCCAGTTCACCCTGCAGCGCAACTGACCCGCCGCCGAACGCAACAGCGCCGAGGGCGCTACCTCAGCCAGCCCTTGCTGCGGAAATAGATGAAAGGCGTCGCCACCGAAGCAATCATGAGACCGATCGCGTAGGGATAGCCGAGATGCAATCGAGCTCGGGCATGGCCTTGAAGTTCATGCCGTAGATGCTGGCGATCAGGGTCGGCGGCAGCAGCGCGACGCTGGCGACCGAGAAGATCTTGTTGATCTTGTTCTGGTTGA